>PNLU01000075.1 GCA_013823245.1 Alcanivorax sp. | reverse complement strand
AAACCCACCTGATCCACCAGCAGGCGATAGGCGCGGGTGCAGATCTCGACCTTGCGCTCGCGGGTATCGGCCTGACCCTCTTCATCAAACGCCATGATGATCACAGCGGCGCCGTAACGACGCAGCAGGCGCGCCTGCTCGATAAAGCTGGCCTCACCTTCCTTCAACGAGATTGAATTGACGATCCCCTTGCCCTGAATGCACTTGAGCCCGGCCTCGATCACCTCCCACTTGGAGGAGTCGATCATGATCGGCACCTTGGCGATCTCGGGCTCGGCCGCAATCAGGTTCAGGAAGCGCACCATGGCATCCCGGGACTCCAGCATCCCTTCGTCCATGTTGATATCGATCACCTGGGCACCGGCTTCGACCTGTTGCTGGGCGACTTCCAGCGCGGTGTCGTAGTCGCCTTCCTTGATCAACCGCAGGAAGCGCTTGGAGCCGGTCACGTTGGTCCGCTCGCCCACGTTGATGAACAGGCTCTCGGCAGTGATGTTCAAGGGCTCCAGCCCGGACAGGCGGCACCCGGCAGCAATCTTCGGCAGGGGCCGGGGCGGGCAGGGCGCCACCGCCTCGGCAATGGCGCGGATATGCTCTGGCGTGGTGCCGCAGCAGCCGCCAATCAGGTTCAGGAAGCCCTTTTTCGCCCAGTCAGCAATCTCGGCGGCCATCACCTCGGGGGACTGGTCGTATTCGCCCATCTCGTTCGGCAGGCCCGCATTCGGGTGGGCGGACACATGTCCCTCGGCAATGCGGGACAACTCAGCCATGTAAGGCCGCAGTTCCTGAGCCCCCAGGGCGCAGTTCAGCCCGATGGTCAGCGGTCTGGCATGCCGCAGGGAGTTGTAGAACGCCTCCGTGGTCTGCCCGGTGAGCGTGCGCCCGGAGGCATCCGTGATGGTGCCCGAGATCATCACCGGTACATCGATGCCGGTGCGCGCCTTCCAGGTTTCCACCGCGAACACGGCCGCCTTGGCGTTCAACGTGTCGAAAACCGTCTCGATCAGCAGCAGCTGGGCGCCGCCCTCGATCAGTCCGTCGATGGACTCCAGGTAGGCCTCAACCAGTTGATCGAAGGTCACGTTGCGATAGCCCGGATCATTAACATCCGGGCTGATGCTGGCCGTGCGATTGGTCGGACCCAGCACCCCGGCCACATAGCGCGGCCGCTCGGGATTACGGGCGGTGAACTCATCCGCTGCCTGCCGTGCCAGACGCGCCGCAGCCACATTGATCTCTCGCGACAGCGCTTCCATGTCGTAGTCCGCCATGGCAATGCGAGTCGCATTGAAGGAGTTGGTCTCAAGAATATCCGCTCCGGCCTCCAGATAGGCTCGGTGGATCTCCAGAATGGCGTCCGGCTGGGTCAGGCAGAGCAGGTCATTGTTGCCCTTCAGATCACTCGGCCAGTCGGCAAAGCGCTCCCCGCGGTAGGCCTGCTCGTCGAAGCGTTCGGCCTGGATCATGGTCCCCATGCCGCCGTCCAGGATCATGATACGGCGGGCCAGTTGCGCTTCGATCTGCTGGCGCAGGCTGTCTGACATGCTGAACTCCGGACGGGAATGGGACGGGGTCGGCATTATACCGATGCTGATCAGGAATGCCCATGAAGGCTGCCTGTGCGGATTTTGTAAAAGCCGGACAGGTTCACGCTGCCATTCCCGGGAGCGTCTGGCATACTGGCCGCTTCACCCACAGCGAGGGACACGACATGGAAGAGGTGACTGCTCTGTCTGCAGAGTTTGTTGAACAGAACCTGGTGCCTTACACCTTCAATATCATTACCGCCCTGGTCATCTTTGTGGTGGGGCGCTGGCTGGTCAAACGCATTGCCACGCTGCTGGAAACCGGCCTGAAACGCAGGATGGATGATACCGTCGCCACCTTCCTGGCCCGGGTCGCCCACATCGCACTGCTCGCCTTCGTTATCATCGCTGCCGTCGACCGGCTGGGCGTGCAGACGGCCTCCCTGATCGCCCTGTTCGGTGCCGCTGGCCTGGCTGTGGGCCTGGCCCTGAACAACTCCCTGGCCAACTTTGCAGCCGGCGTCATGCTGCTCATCCTGCGGCCGTTCAAGGTGGGAGACTATGTCGAGGCCGGCGGAACCGCTGGCACCATTCGCGAGATTCGCATTTTTTCCACCCTGATGACGTCCCCCGATAACAAGGTCATCCTGGTGCCCAACGGCGCGATCATGGGCAGCAATATCGTCAACTATTCCACCATGCCCACCCGCCGTGTGGACCTGGTGTTTGGCGTCAGCTATGACGCTGACCTGTCGAAAGTGAAGGACGCCATCAAGGAGGTCCTCGCCGCTGACGAGCGCATTCTGGCTGACCCCGCACCGAATATCGCGGTATCCGAACTGGCAGACAGCTCGGTCAACCTGATCGTGCGCCCCTGGGTGAACAGCGCCGACTACTGGGGCGTTTACTGGGGCACTATCGAAGCCGTCAAACGCAAGTTTGATGAAGTGGGTATCACCATCCCGTTCCCGCAAATGGATGTACATCTGGATAAATCGGAGTAGAGCAATGCAGAAAAAATGGCTGGCCGCAGCGTGTGCCACCGCCTTTACCTGGTCCCTGATCCCGGCACAGGCCTCCGCGCAGGAGCCGGGGGAAACCATTGATCGATGGACCGGCGATGTCGAGCTGGCTTACCTGGTCAAACGCGGTAACACCCGCTCCGACACTGTCAACGCCCGCAGCCAGGCAGAACGTGATTTCGCCGACTGGCGTCATCAGGCACGCCTTGATGCGGCGAACGCCGAGCAGCGCAACAACACGACCGGTGACATGGAGCGTTCCGCCGAACGCTACTTCGGTTCCTACAAGATCGACCTGAAGCTGGACGGCGCCAACTATCTGTTCAATCTGGTTGAGGCCGAGAAAGATCGCTTCAGTGGCTACGATTACGAAGCCAGTTACGCACTCGGTATCGGTCGTCGCATGTTCGACAACAGCCTTCACCGTCTGGATCTGGAAGCCGGTCCCGGTTATCGCCAGCGCCGTCTGGAGGAGCAACCTGCCGAGGGCCGACGTACCGAGGAAGATGCACTGCTGCGTCTGGGCCTGCGTTACCTGCTGAACCTGTCCGAGAACGCCCAGTTCCGTCAGGAAACCAGCACCGAGATTGAAGACGATGCGACCCTGACCCGGGCTGCCACCAGCGTGACCAGCAAACTCAACAGTCGCCTGTCATTGCGCGTGACCCACACGCTGCGCCACAACAGCGACCCGGCACCGACGGCACGCAGCAAGACAGACCAGGAAGTGACCGTAGGTCTGGTTTACGGTTTCTGATCCATACCCTGGTCAAACGACCAACACAAAAAAGGAGAGCCGAGGCTCTCCTTTTTTGTTTCCGGCATGTTCTGGCATGCGCCAGACTCAGCCTTCTTTCAGTGCCGCCGTTGTATCGATGATCGCCTGCTTGCCATCGCCGAACAGCATCAGCGTGTTGTCCTTGGCAAACAGCGGGTTGGGCAACCCGGCGAAGCCCGGGCTCAGCGAACGCTTCACCACCACCACGGTGCGTGCCTTGTCCACGTTCAGGATCGGCATGCCGTAGATCGGGCTGCCCTTGTCCTCACGCGCCAGCGGGTTGGTCACGTCGTTGGCGCCGATCACGATGGCCACATCGGTCTGTTCGAAGGTCGGGTTGATCGTATCCATGTCCTTGAGCTTGTCGTAGGACACTTCCGCCTCGGCCAGCAGTACATTCATGTGGCCCGGCATGCGGCCAGCCACCGGATGAATGGCATATTCCACCGTCGCGCCACGCGCTTCCAGCGTATCTGCCAGATCACGCACCGCATGCTGCGCCTGCGCCATGGCCAGACCGAAGCCCGGCACGATGACCACGCGCTGAGCGGTTTCCAGGATCATCGCCACCTCGTCCGGGGAGGACGCCTTGATCTTGCCCTGGTACACCTCATCGGCATCCATGGCTTCACCGCCCTCGGCCATCACGCCAAAGAGCACATTGGTGAGGGAGCGGTTCATGGCCTTGCACATGATCTGCGTCAGGATCAGACCTGAGGCGCCAACCAGCGAACCGGTAATGATCAGAGCACTGTTACCCATCACGAAACCGGCAGCGGAAGCCGCCAGACCCGAGTAGGAGTTGAGCAGGGCGATGACCACTGGCATGTCGGCGCCACCAATGGGCATCACCAGCATCACGCCAAGCAGGGCTGCCGCCACCACAACGCCCCAGAACAGGGTGTCATTCGGTTGGCCGGTTACGGTCATGTAGCCGATGGCGCCCACGGCACCGACCAGCAGGATCAGGTTGACCAGCTTCATGCCCGGGAAGCCCTTGGGCTGGCCGTCAATCAGTTCCTGCAATTTGGCAAAGGCGACAAACGAGCCGGTAAAGGTCACGGCGCCGATCAATACGGCGGCACCTGACGCGGCCATGGCGACCGTGGTATCGACGCCCTTGAAGTATTCGGCCGCTGCAAGGGCAAAGGACGCACCACCACCAAAACCGTTCAGCATGGCGATCAACTGCGGCATGGAGGTCATCTGGACCTTGATCGCCAGAATGGCGCCGATGACGGCACCGATGATCAGGCCAGCCACGATCACTTCATAACTGACAATACTGTGGTGCAGCAGGGTGACCACAGCGGCGATGCCCATACCACTGGCGGCCAGCAGGTTACCGCGCACGGCGGTTTTCGGCTTGGCCAGACCCTTGATACCGAGGATGAACAGCGATGCCGCGATCAGGTAGGCAATATCGATCCAGTTCTGCGCTATCTGCATGGGTTACTTCCTCTTGAACATCGCCAGCATGCGATTGGTGACCATAAAGCCGCCAATCACATTGATGGTTGCCAGGACCACGGCGATAAAGCCGAGGACGCTGATCAGGGTGCTGCCGCCATGACCAGCGGCGAGCAGGGCGCCCACAAGGGTAATACCCGAGATGGCGTTGGAGCCCGACATCAGCGGGGTATGCAGGGTCGGCGGAACCTTGGTAATCAGTTCAAAGCCAAGAAAGATGGCAAGCACGAATACCGTCAGCTGGGCGACGAAATCCATTACTTTTTCTCCTCTTCGGAAGACGCTTCTTCGGCGGGCTCGGCGGCTACCAGGGCCGGCAGGCCCAGCAGTTCCCGCAGGCGCGCCTGGGGCACGTCACCTTCGTGGGCGACAACGGTGTCCTGCACGATCTGATCCTCGAAGTCGAGGTTCAGCTGGCCTTCCTTGTTGATCAGCAGGCCAAGCAGGTTCTCCAGGTTCTTGCCAAACATCTGGCTGGCATGGAACGCGATGGTGGACGGTACATTGACCGGGCCGACGATGATGACGTCGTGCTTGACCACGGTCTTGCCCATCTCGGTCAGGTCGCAGTTGCCACCGCGCTCAGCGGCGAGGTCAATAATGACGCTGCCGGGCTTCATCGCCTTGACCATGTCTTCGGTAACCAGGATCGGGGACTTGGCACCGGGCACAGCGGCGGTGGTAATCACCACGTCCATCTGGGCGACTACTTCGGTCATCAGTTCGCGCTGGCGCTTGAGGAAGTCCTCGCCCTGGGCCTTGGCGTAACCGCCACTGCCTTCGGCTGCGCCGGTATCGAGGTCCAGTTCCACTGGCTTGGCGCCAACGGACAGGATCTGCTCGCGAGCGGCGGGGCGGACATCATAGGCTTCCACCACGGCGCCAAGACGCTTGGCCGTGGCACATGCCTGAAGGCCCGCAACCCCGGCACCCATCACGAACACGCGCGCGGCATTCAGGGTGCCCGCAGCGGTCATGTTCATGGGGAACATGCGGTTGCTCTCGTTGGCGGCCATCAGCACGGCCTTGTAGCCGGCGAGCATGCCCATGGACGACAGGACGTCCATGGCCTGGGCCCGCGTGATGCGGGGTACGAGTTCCAGCGCCAGACCGGTCACCTTGCGCTCCGCCAGGGTGCTGGCAAAGGACGGATTGGCAAGCGGGTCCATCATGCCGATAACGATCTGGCCTTCCCGCAGCGCCGTCAGGTCCTGATCACCATTGGCCTGATTGCTGCCCGGGGTTTGCACCTGGAGCAGGATCTCCGCCTTGCCGAACACGGTTTCCCGGTCGGTCAGGGTGGCGCCGGCCGCCTCATAATCCGCGTCGGTATAGCCAGCGGGCAAGCCCGCTTCGCGCTCGATGAGAATCTCGATGCCGGGCTTCTTCAGCAGTGCCGTCACGTTTGCCGGGACCAGCGCTACGCGCTGCTCACCCGGACAGATTTCCCTGGGTACACCGATGATCACCTGCGTTACCCCCATTTTCTGGTTCGCTGGATAGAAATGCCCGGCTCCAGGGACTGAAGCCGGGCACTGGCGTCTGGTTGAACATGCTGCCGCCACGGTCGCCGGCCCGGACAAGACCAAAGCCTAATGGCAGAACTGGCGGGTTTCACGCTACCCGCTGGTCGGCAGGGTGCTAACCTTATTGCGACATCCGTTTGAAGGCAAATGCCAAAGGTGTCGATTCGCAACAACCGGTCAAATAGTGAGCAAAATCAGCCCTTGACCGCCGTTTTCTCAGTATATTTTCTGTCTACCAGGGCCAAGTCTTCCTCCTCATGCATGCCGATGAAGGGCTGCAGGATGGTGTCACCCCGGACTTCTGCCTCGATAACGTGCAGGAAGGTGTAGGCCCCCAGCAGCTTGCGGGCCAGGAAGATGAACTCCTTGGGGGGCACATCAAAATGCACCGAGAAGGCGTTGCGCCCGGCCCGGGCCATGATCCGGGACGGCAGGTCGCTCTTGCCCCACAGGTATTCCCCCTGCTCATTCAATACATGCGGCGGAGGCGGGAAGCGCTCCGGGTCCTGCAGCACCTCGATGGCCTCGAAGCAGAGCCGCGAAAAGTCCTCCAGCACTCGCTCCGGCGCGCTGCCAGCCAGGAAGTCCAGGGCATGCAGGGCCCGGATCAGGCGCGTCTTGTCATGGTGCCAGGCGCCGCGAATCATCTCCCGACCCGGGCCCAGGACCTCGTCATCGAAGTCCCGGATGGCACCGAAGTCCAGCAGCACGATCTGATCGTCCTCCGGCTTTTCCCCGACACGCAGCAGGTAGTTGCCGAAATTCGGGTCGGTCTGCATCTTGTTCCACTCGAACACCTCATGGCAGCACAGCTCCATGATGGCGCGGCCGATGAAGTTGCGGCGCGGCTGGGACAGCTCCAGCACGGCCGGATCCGACACATTGATGCCGTGCTCGAAAGACAGACACAGCACCGTATGGGTCGAATAGGCGTTGAACACCTCCGGCACCACGAAACGGGGATCGTCAGCCAGCAGCTTGCGGAAATGCCGGGTGGTATAGGCCTCCAGGTCGTAATCCACCTCGCGGCCCAGCATGGCACGCACTTCATCCAGCCACAGATTGAACTGTTCGGTGACCGGCACCAGGCGGCTGAGCTTGAGCAGTTGCACCACGGCACGCATATCCGAGTCGATGGCATCCGCCACCCCTGGATACTGGATCTTGAGCACCAGCTCCCGACCATCGGACTTGCGCACCGCCCGGTGTACCTGGCCCAGCGAGGCTGCACCCAGGGGCTCCGGGTCAATCTCCAGCTCCGACATTTTCATGTCTCCCAGCTCCTTGCGCAGCTGGCGTTCAATTGCCGGCCACTCCAGAGCTGTAGTGCTGTTTTCAAGCGTATGCAGCGCGGCCGTAACCTCGTCCGGCAGAAAATGCTCGCCGAACAGGGCCATCATCTGCCCAATCTTGACCACGGAGCCTTTCAGCTTGCCCAGTTCACGCACCAGTTCCTGGGCCTGCCCCGACAAAATGGCCTTGCGACGGGCCTCACGCTGGTCTTTTGGAGTCAGCCAGGTGCCAGCGGAGAGTGTCGCATAGCGGGCCCCGGCCAGAATGCCGGCCCGGGCCATGGAGAAGCGCCGCTCGAAGGCGCCTGTTTTTACACGCTTTACGGTTTTGCGAGCCATCAACAGTCCCTGATTCAGTAAGCGGGAGCATTCTACCGTAAACGGCAGGGGAGAACTGCTTCAGAGTGTGAGTGAAAGTGAGCGGGGGCGGGGAGCGGCAAGGCTGGGGGTGGTGACGATCAGCGTTCGCTGATCGCCACCTGCTTGTCCTGAAGCAACTGGATCAGGTCACCCAGAATCAGCCCCGTTTCATTGAGATAGGCGTCAGGCCGGTCGCTGTCATCATCAGCGTCCGGATCCAGCGCACGCTGCTCCTCCAGCACACGCAGTTCGGCGAACTCCTTGATCGGCTCCTCGCCCTGCGCCTTGCGGCGGGCATTCTCGATCGCCAGACTGCGGCGCTCGATATCGCGTTGTTCTGCCCGCCGGGTATCCTCGTTCAGGCTGAGCGTGCGGCGCTTGCGCTGCTCTTCGCTCAGCGCACGCTGGTCAAGCACATAGACAAACTCGGGGTCGGCCTGCATCCGCTGGGCATGGCGACCACGCAGTGTCTCGAAATAGGGCGACAGATCGAACAGCCGCTCGTAGCGCGTCGGATCAATCTGGTCCCAGGGCAGCGCATTGGGCAGGGCACTCTCACCAATCTCGTCCTTGTCCACCAGCCAGGGCAGTTCGATGTCCGGCACGATACCCAGGTTCTGGTTGCTGGAGCCGGAAACGCGGTAGAACTTGGCCTGGGTGATCTTCAACTGGCCGTGGTTCAGCGGCAACAGCGTCTGCACCGTACCTTTACCGAACGTGTGGTCACCCACAATGAGTGCACGCCCGTAGTCCTGCATGGCACCGGCAAAGATCTCTGAGGCAGAGGCGGAGAAACGGTTCACCAGCACGGCCATGGGGCCTGCGTAGCGAATACCGGGGTAGCGGTCCTGCTCGACCTGAACCCGACCGCGGGCATCACGCACCTGAACGGTGGGGCCCCGGGTGATAAACAGCGATACCAGCTGCGTGGCTTCGTGCAGGGAACCCCCGCCGTTATTGCGCAGGTCGATGATCAGACCATCAATCTCTTCTTCGTCCAGCTCATCAAGCAGACGCGCCACATCGCGAGTGGTACTGGTGTAATCTGCATCGCCACGGTTATAGGCATCGAAATCGAGGTAGAAGGCCGGGATCGTGATCACACCCAGGCGCTGGGTGGTATCGTCCACACCGGGCACCTCGATGATCTTCTTCTTCGCCGCCTGTTCTTCAAGCACGACCTTGTTTCGTTCGATACTGATTTCGCGGGTGGAGTGCTCGCTGGCGCTGCCTGCCGGGATGATTTCCAGGCGTACCTTGCTGCCTTTGGGGCCACGCACCAGATTGACTACTTCGTCCAGGCGCCAGCCGATGACGTTGACCATGTCGCCGTCTTCCTGCCCGACCCCGACAATGCGATCCGCCGGCTGCAACTGCCCGGCCTTGGAGGCCGGACCACCCGGAATCAGACGCACGACGCGGGTATATTCATCCTCAGCCTGCAACACGGCGCCAATGCCCTCGAGAGAGCGGCTCATGCTGATATTGAAATTCTCCGAGGTGTGCGGCGTGAAATATGAGGTGTGCGGATCAAAGGTCTGCGCCAGAGCATTGATATAGACCTGGAACACATCCTCCGGACCGTTCTGCGCGATGCGGTTGAGTTGACTGCTGTAGCGACGTTCCAGTCGCTCGCCGATCTCGTCGTCCTCAACGCCGTCCAGGCGCATGGTGAGCACAGCATTTTTCAGCCGCCGCAACCAGAGATCATCCAGTGCCTCGGCATCTTCTGCCCAGGCGGCTTCCGAGCGATCCAGTTTGACTTCCTCATCGCCACTGAAGTCGAGTTCATCAACGCCTTCCGCCAGCCGCGCCAGCATGAACTCAAGGCGCTCACCGACACGCTGCTGATAGAGATTGAACATATCGAAACCGGCGCTCAGATCGCCACGGCGCAACTGGTCATCCAGTACTGTGCGATAGCGCTCGAAGGCCTTGATGTCCGAGGCCAGAAAATAGATCCGGTTCGGATCCAGGTCACGCAGATAGCGCTCAAAGACCTTTTCCGACAGGGCATCATCAAAACGCATCTGCCGATAGTGCCCCTGCAGGCGCTCCACGATATGACGCGCCGTACGCGCATGCACGTCCAGCGGTTCCAGCCCCCCCTCCCGGGCCAGCGGCTCGGGGGTCGCATTCGCATTGGTCAGCGCGCCGGTCACCTGGAAGGCGGCCGTGGCCAGTAGCAGTATGACCAGCACACTGCGAAGCATCATGTGGCGTCGAATCATCCGGGGCCTCTTCTCGGCGTCCATTTGCAGTGTTTCACACCGACTTGGACACATTCATGTCGGCGTTCGTTCCGGGGCGGCTTTCCGTTCACGTGGGTCCGTTTCGCTGGCAGAATGCCCTCAGTCACTGCACTGTTGTCAAAACAGTATAAGGAAATGCCACGGCGTGTACACGGGGGCGTGAATGCACTATCTGTTTATCGGGTTTCTGCTGCTGGGCATTGCAGCCGCAGTCATCCGCGCGCTGGCGGGCTCGCCGGAAGCGCTGTCCGGCACCATGCAGGCGATGTTCGGGGCTGCGGACCTGGCCGTGCAGGTGAGTATCGGCCTGATCGGGGTGCTGACCCTGTGGACAGGTCTGTTCCGACTGGCCGAGAAAAGCGGGCTGGCCGAATGGGTGGCCCAGCGGGTTACCCCCTTGCTCGGGCGACTGATGCCCGGCGCGGTTGCCGCCCCGGTGGTCAATCCGTCCGGGAACGAGAACACCCCGAGCGACCCGATGGCCCCGGTGACCATGAATCTGTCGGCCAACATGCTTGGCCTGGACAATGCCGCCACGCCCCTTGGCCTGAAAGCCATGGAGGCCCTGCAGACGCGCAACCCGAAGCCTGATACCGCCACAGACAGCCAGATCATGTTTCTGGTCCTCAATACGTCATCGGTGACGCTGGTACCGGTCACGGTGCTGATGTACCGGGCCCAGCAGGGCGCGGCGGATCCGGCGGATATCTACCTGCCGATGTTGATGGCGACCACCGCCTCTACCTTTATCGGGGTCTGGTTTACCGCCCGGTTGCAGAAGATACGCCTGCTGGACCCGGTGATCATGGCGGCAGCGGGCCTCTGGCTTCTGTTGCTGTTCGCCCTCGGCGCGCTGGCCTGGATGCTGCCCACCGAAGCGGCGGCCACGCTGTCCAGCAGTATCGGTAACGGCATCCTGCTGGCGGTGGTGGCGCTGTTCCTGATTCTTGCCCATCGGGCAAAGCTGGACGCCTACAGCACCTTTATCGAAGGCGCCAAGGAGGGCTTTCATCTCGCTGTGAAGTTGATTCCCTTCCTGGTGGCCATGCTCGTGGCCATCGCTGTGCTGCGCGAGGGCGGGGTGCTGGACCTGCTGTTGAACGGCATTCGCGTTGTCGCAGTGTGGGCGGGTTTCGACACCCGTTTTGTCGATGCCTTGCCAGTGGCGATGCTCAAGCCCCTGTCAGGCAGCGGCGCGCGCGCCATGATGCTGGAGGTGATGCAAACCCACGGGGTGGACTCCCTGGCCGGGCGCATGGCCGCCATCATGCAGGGCAGCACCGAAACCACCTTTTATGTATTGGCGGTGTATTTCGGCAGTGTCGGCGTGGTCAAGCTGCGTTATGCGCTGCTGTGCGGCATTGTCGCCGACATGGCGGGCCTGTTGACGGCGATATTTGTCACCTACCTGTTTTTCGGATAACGTGGGCATGCGCGCCAACATTTAAACAGGGAAATATACATAAAAGCCAATCTGATCGCAAAACGGCTGCGCAGCAAATCATTGCCTTTGGCCGACTATTCTGGGTAACATTAATCTAGCATAAAAACACAATCATAGACCATTTATCAAGGAGTGAATAATGGCGTCCCAAAAAATAAACTTTTATTTAATTTTTATTTTAACGACAACTCTTTCTCTTTTGGCGTCAGTCGCACCAGCCTCTAATAATCGATGCGAAGCTCTCGATATCTTCTTTGATAACTTAGTACATGCAATAATTTCATCTGATTTGAGAAAAGGCATCAAGGTTCAGCTCTGCAGTAGAACAGCCAGTTCCAATCGTCATTTAGAGAGAGAAAGACCCGAAAAAGCGAAGAAGGAGCTTGAGAAGCTAATAGAAGCACTTGAGAATCCTTCAATCAATGATGCGCATGCTCAGCAGCTCGATCTGATAAGAACTGAAGCAACCTTTTTGATCTCCAGCATTCAGGGCAGTGATGATTATGCAAAAAATCGTACCATCTCAGGGCGAGTTGCATACTTCCTCCATGAGCAAGCAGCTGCCAATTCAATCGTAACCCTGTTTTTCCCAGAGAGCGATGTCACGCGCACTACAATAACTGACAACAATGGATATTTTTACTTCGACAACCTAGAAAACGCAGGAATATTCCTTATATATGCTACAGACGAATCCGGCGCTAGCGGCAGTGGCAGCAGCTCTTTGGCTGACCGGGACAGCATAACGCTCAATCTTTTTCTAGATTATCCAGGCGAAGGCTCTATTAGCGGGATTGTATCGTCTAACTATGATAGAGAAAGCGGTGTTGGTTTTATACTGAGCATTGTATATCCGGACACAGGCCGAACAGCAGCAACTCTTTCTGGGACTCAAGGAAACTATAGTTTTGATGCTCTCCCCGTCGAGGGCACTGTAATAGTAACGGCATTTGATAGCATTAATGGCTTTGCAGCAAGTATGTCTGATGCCTTGACTTCATGGGAGCCTTCAATAGCCATCGACTTGGATATAGAAGCACCAGAAATAGTACACACAGAAATTTTCAATGCTGGCTTCTCTGAGGGGCTCGACGGATGGAGCACCGAAGGACAGGCTTTGATTATTGATAGGGATGTATATTTTACCAACAACTAAAAGGGACTTTTCATGGCCGTTGTATTGCGCAAAAAATCAATATTAAATTTTTATTTATTTTTTATCATAATGGCGGGAGTCACACATGCTTCGGAATGCCCTGCTACTGACGCCGCCCTCATAAGCAATGCCGGAAACGAGCGTTTTTTTGGTTCGCTCTCTCAGAGTTTTATAATTCCTCCAGGATACGAAACAATATCTGGAAGATTAAAGTTTCTTTCTAATGAGTGGCCAAGATGGTATGGATCGGAGTTCAATGACACCTATTTGGCAAGATTCTCTGCTCCGGGGAAAGTTTCTATTTTGGCAAGCGGCAACGTTAATAGCTCCGAATGGGTGGAAAGCTCTTTAGGCTACAATGGCGAAACACCAGAAATAAATTATAACCTTGACGTTTCTGGCGCGGTGGGAAAGGTGGCCACTCTGTATTATGAAGTTAGAGACGTTGGCGACTCATCTATCGCATCTGCACTAGCCATAGATGGCGTCAAGGTAATCCGTACCCATCAGTATGTTTCTGGGGAAGGTGGTGCTTTTTCTCGCCCAGGGATAATCAGCGGCCTGTATGGCCAAGCAGTAAAAATAACATTTAAGAACGTGAATGTAGTTGGCACAACAATAAGCGTCAAAGATAATAGTCCGTTTGGCGAAACCAAGCAACTTATACTGGCGCCTCAGCAAGAAGCAACATTCCTTTTTACCCGTGGAGGAAGCGAGCCAATGAATTGGTCATTCAATGTGTCGACTCTCTCCGATGCTTTTTTGGTTGATTACAAAGTGGAGTCTACTTGGGTAGATGGGATGCCAAATAATCCATGCTATTGAGGAAAAAAAATGAGAGGTGTAGCTTTACTTTTCTTCGCTTTAGCTTCTGTCCTTGCCTTTCAAGGCACGTTTGCCAGTGAAGCAATTCATGACCGCAATGAAGATGGTATGGAGTTGCGTATGATGAGGAATGACATCCATGATGTATATATCGAAAAGGGAACTGTGTGGCTTAAACTAACACCTTCTGCAGCCTCAGAGTTTGAGCAATTGACCCATCAAAGGTTGGGAAAATCATTGGATGTGTATGTTGACGGCATTCATGCTACAACTTTTGATGTCCAAGCAGTGATCACCTCTGGCACCCTAGAGATCCGCTCACCTCCCGAGGCGCTGCTTGAAAAGCTACAAAACCGCTAGCGAGCGGATGATATCAATCTGAAAGTCAGGTTGAGGCGCGGCGTGGTGACCCGTGCGCGGCGGGGCAGGGCGTGTTCCCACTGGCGCTGCATGGCCGGGGGCATGAGGATCAGCTGGTCATGGGCCAGGGCAATGCGGTCCTCGATACGGCTTTGCCCCTTGCGCCGCAGGGTGAAATCACGGGTCGCACCAAGCGAGTAGGAGGCGATCCAGGGGCTCGGCCCCAGCTCCGGTTCGTCGTCGGCATGCCAGCCCATGGTGTCTGCGCCGGTGCGGTACAGATTGGCAAGTACACTGTTATAAGCATGCCCAGTCACGGTCTCCAGCAGACGGCGCAATCCTGCCAGTTCCGGGGACCAGGGTTGTGGCGGCAAGGGCAGGCCGGAAT
>PNLU01000074.1 GCA_013823245.1 Alcanivorax sp. | reverse complement strand
CGCTTTCGCGCAGTTGCTCCAGCATCTGCGGCGGGTAGGTGTTGCGTTCCTGAAACGTCAGGGTCAGCCGCTTGCGACCGGGCGTTGCGGGTTGCAGCCACAGGCGCCGACGGGAACTGTCTTCCTGGCCGGGTATGGGTTGGGATTCGTTTAGCTGTCGTGCCGTACTCATTGATCGTCTCCACGCACGCCGGGGCCAGCATAGACGCTGCTGTTGTTGCCCTCGTCGGTGGGGATTTGCCCGGCGGCATCAGCCAGTATCTGTGCTTCGATGTCGCCGGCCTTCAAGGCGTTGGGCGGGTTGCCGCCGGGCTGCTGGAGCGGGGTGGGTGGCGTGTTGCGGTTGTTGGAGACCATCATGTCTCCCTGGCGCACGGCGGGCTTGCCTTCGATAAAGACATTATTGGAGCCGGTAATGAATTCCGCCGGGCCCATATGGGTGCCCGAGGTGGTGCCACCATAGGAGCCGCCTTCATCGCCCTGGCTGACGGCAAAGGTGGAGTCCATATGGCAGGCGGGCTGACCGTTGATAAAGACGGTGCTGGCGGTGCCAGCAGCATCGCTGGAGGAGGCCACATTGGTAAAGGTGGAGGGTGAGCCATAGGGCGGTGTCTTGCAGACATCGGGGCTGTTGACGGTGCCCCCGGATTTGGCATGCACGGCGGTGCGACCATTGATCAGGACATTACTCATGATGAACTCCCTGTCGGTATGAGTGAAAGTGCCACGGCGATACGACTGCCGTGTTCAGCCGTATCAATAACCAGCGCATCCTGTGCGGGTTTGAGGGGAAAACGCAGACGCTCGCAGGCGGTAACCACTGCGGCAACCAGTGAAGCGGCGCCAAGGTCGCCATGGGTCAGGGCCGGGCTGAGCAGCTCCATGGGAGGCAGATGCCGGTCATCGGGCCAGACCCGCTGGCGGGCGTGGTACCACTCCAGTTGTTCGGCCGGGGTCTGGGCGCGGGCATGGACCACGACCTCCGGGCGATTCGGGGTGGCTTCGCCGTGCAGACACTGCTTTATGCTGTTGGCGAGCCCCTGCAGTGGGGCGACGCCGATGTACTGGAAGTTGGTTTCCTGTCCAGCACCGTGGGCGAGCCACTGTATGACGGCGTCAGGGGCGGTGTCAGGGGTTGCGTCGTCGCTGCGCAGTTCGAACCAGGCCATGCCCTGGCTGGGCACGCGCCCCAGGGGCTGCTGATCGGTGCGCAGTTCGCCATCCTGATGCAGGCTCAATAGCGCGTCCTGGGTAAGCAAATCATCCACGGCCAGTACCATGGCGCTATTTGTCGGGCTGGCCATATCGCGGGCTGTCAGTTGCTGTGCCAGCTGTTCCAGGGGTTCAGCAAGCTGGCAGGGCGAGGTGATGCGGACATGCGGGCCGATGGCCGGTTTCAGGGCCCCATAGAGCCGCGAATGCTGGTGCTGATCCGAGGCGGGGAGCACCAGTAATACGGGCTGGTCGTGCCATTGTGCAAGCCGTTCGCGGGCTTGTTCGATAAGGCCGGGTTGCCCGCTGGGGGCCTGGGCGATGACGGGCATGGCGGCCCCGTTGGCAGTGGGCACCATCAGAGTGTCCTCTATCCGGGCACACTGTTGCCCGCCCAGGGTAGCAGCCAGCAAGGCGCCAGGGTGATTGCCGGTGGGCAGCATTACGCCATAGTCAGTTATATAAAGCGTGGCGGTCATCCCTGCGCCTCCTTGCTCTTGTCGGGGGCGGGCAGGTAGATGTGGGCGGTGCTGGCCAGCGGCGAGCGGACGATGCCCGCCCGAGCGATCAGGCTCAACTGGCGCGCATCGGTGTCGATGACCAGGGTGTCGACCATGGCGGTCAGGCGCTGAGAGTGACTACCCGGCTGGCCGGATTCAAGTAGATAAATGTCCGGGGCCAGCGTGGGCAAGGTTATGACAACCGGTTTCGGGCAGTCAGAAAAAAAACCTTCAAGGGTGAGGATTTCCCCGCCCTGGAGCAGCGTGGGCCATTGCTGGTCATCCGGGGCGGCGTTGTGCAGATTAGGGCTGGCATCCGGGCCCCAGCCACAGCCGCTGCCGTTCAACGGATCGGTGTCTGGCGTACCAAAACGTTCACGGCGCGGCTGCCAGAAAACCGGCAACGGGCCGAAACCGGCGGGGGGCACACACTTGCCGGGATGCAACGCCAACTGATCCGGGTATTCGATACGCGGGGCGCGGGCGTCGCTGAGGCCTTTCCAGGGCGGGTTGAAGCCTCGGCCAGCTGGGTTGCGCTCATCCTGCTGCTCACTGGCGGCATGGCCGCCGCCGTAGGCGTACTCGTACAGCAATGGCAGGCTGCCCAACGGTCTGGCGTGTCCCCGGCGGCTGCCGAGTAGCCCTTTCTCCCATTCATGCTCACCCATCACCAGAAGCTGCTTGTGGCAGCGGTGCTGTGCGGTGTGCAGCGCTGCGCTGACCTGCATGCTGATTTGGGTTGCCGTAGGCGCATGGGCGGTGCCAAACAGATAGAACTCGGCCCCTTGTTTGAACGGCGCAATCTCACTGGCCTGCGCCAGACTGCTGGAGGCGGGGTCGCCGTGGTGGCGGTCTGCCGCCACGATTTCCGGCTGGGTGTCGAGCAAGGCCACGGCGCCCTCCAGGGTAAACCGGTAGCTGGCCTTGACGACCAGGGTGTGCTGGAAGCGACGATCCGTTGTGTGGCCGGAATACAGGCCTGCCGCGTAGGCGGATTCGTTGAGCAGCGCCAGCATCAGACGTTCTCCGGCAGGGCCGGGCACCACAAGGTGGCCGGGTGATACAGGGCAGAGTGGGCGTACCCCTGAGAGAGGCCAGCCAGTGCAGCGCGCAAAAACGTGATCTGCCCCGCCTGTGCTGTGCGGTGGGTTCCGGGGCCACCGGGAGATTGAGCTTGGCCATCCGGCCAGCCGTGTTGTGCCCACCATTGGTGGACCGCTTCGGCATCCGGCAGCGTCGGCGCATCGGCCGGGGCGTCGCTGCCCACGGCCTGCAGACGAGGCCGCCGGGGCAGGGTCTGCCCGGTCAGCCAGAACCAGCCCTGGGCGGCGGCTTCGCTGCTGGCCGGATGCTCAAGCCAGTCCAGTAAGGCGGGCACTGCGGCCGCATGGCCGGACAAGCCCGCCATTATCGGATGGGCGTGCATAAGTGCCGGGCGCTGGCGGCTGGCCAGCAACCAGGTGATGAGTGGCAACCGGGGCGGGGCGGCGGTTGATGTTGCGGTTACCTCGCGCTCCAGCAGATCCAGCGCTTTCGGGTCGCGCCGATGCAGGCCCGCTATCAGCGCGCTGTTGCGGACCGTCGCAGCCTCGTGGTGGTACCAGGGCTGAAACAGGTCGCCAGGGTAGTCCGGTTGCGCGTCCAGGCATTGCAGCAACCGTGCACACAGCGGAGCCGGGGTGTCCTGCTTCGGGGGCTCAATGTGGGACGGGGCGGTGCCATCTGCTGTGAACAGTAGCGCGGCTTGAAGCTCGGCAGGCCAGGTTGGCAGGGTGCTGTCTGCCTGAGCGATGTCGGTGAGCAGGGCGAGGTGTGCAGCCGGGCGCCAGTGTAGCGCATGGAGTACGGCATGATGGCCGTTCGCGTCCAGTTGTTCAAATTCTGCGGCGAGTTGCGTCAATGTGGCATGGGGCTGCCGGTACAACCTTACCCACAGATGCACAAAAGTGGCCGCTGGTGAGCGTTGCGGCAGGTGCAAGTCGCTCTGGTCGTCTGGCAGAGACAGTGCGTAAAGATTGCCAGCAAGACGGGTGTCGAGACTGTGCAGTGCCGACAACGGAACAGCGTTTTTTTCGAGCAGTGTGAGGCGCTGACGATAGAGCGATTCCGCCTCGCGCTGGTGCGCGGGCAGCAGCGGCATGATCATGCCATGGTTCATCCTTGAATAACCCTCCCCGGATCGTCCGTTCTTCCCCCGTCAGGAAGTGAGACTAGATAACATAATGAAAAGGCGAGGTAAAATCAGGTGAGTGTGGGGAGACCGGATTAGCAGAAAAATGGTACAGCGTGTGTAAGAGATGGCTGACGCAGTGTGTAGGAAATTGGCTCTTTTACTATGAAAGAGAGTGAGTCAGGGGTTGAAATTGCGGCATGTTTCACGAATCGAAAAAATTATTGCCCCGCTATAATCAGGTAACTGCCTGCGTCCAGTTTCAGTTGTCCGCTGTTCAGAGTGAATAACGTATCTGCCTTCAGTGTCTCACGTTGACCCGTTTCCTCCAGTTCACCGCCGCCACGCACCAGATACCCCAGCGCAGGGCCCGGCAAGGCGAGGGCGTGGGGGCGGGTGCTGATCAGGATATCCAGCCAGGTGCTGTTGGGCACCGTGTCGTGACTGCCATAAATACGGGTGCGTGCGTCGGGCACCGGGTGAACGGTGCGGTAGCCGGCGTCCTTGATGCGGTGTTCAGGGCGCAGCCATAACTGGATCATGTGATTGAGCTGCGAATCCGGGTTGATTTCATTGTGGTCGAAACCCGTTTCACCGGCTTGCTGAATCTGGACCGCACCGGCTTCCAGTATTTCGCCGTCGCCGAGGCTGCCCCGATGCAGTAACCGCCCGCGGATCAGGCAGGTCACAATATCGATGTTGCGATGAAAATGTTTGCCCGTGCTGCCGTGGGGCCGGAAGAACGCATCCGCCAGATAAACCAGATTGCCCAGTCCGGGGTGGGTATCCGCCAGTGCCTGATGGCCGAACTGCTTCGGCGACATCACATAAAGTCGCTCGCGCAGACCGGCGAAGCCGCCCAGTGGCAGATCGTCGCGTGTCAGTATGTTCATATCAGCGTCGCATCCCCTGCAGTCGCCGCTCGCGACCGGGTGTGCTGCCGGTCCAGCGGCGAAACGCGCGATTGAACGCGCTCTGTTCGGAAAAGCCCAGCAGCAGCGCCACATCAGAAAGCGACAGCGATGTATCACCGAGGTATTCCTGCGCCAGCCGCGCACGGGCCTGATCCAGAAAGGTCTGCCAACTGATATTGTGCGCCGCCAGCCGCCGTTGCAGCGTGCGCGGCGACACATGCAGCGCCCGGGCGGCAATCGGCAGCGTGGCGCGGCCATCGGCGAGCAGGCGCGGCAGCAGTTGTTGCAGGGCGCGATCAAACGGGTCGTCGTCAGGCAGCGTTTCCAGTAACGCCTGTGCCTGCCGGTCGAGCAGGGCGCGCAGTGCCGGGTCGCGCTGTGGCATGGGGATGCCCAGGTAGGCAGCCGGAAAACGTACCCGTACATGGCTGTCGTTGAACTGCACCGGGCAGCCAAAGAAGGCGCGGTAAGCCTGTTCGGCGCCGGGACGCGTGGGTGTGCCGGCAAAGCTCACCAGGGAGGGCGGGGGAGGATCATCCAGCTGCCGCCGCAGGAAGGTAATCAGCGCGGCAATGGCGACGCCATCGGCGGCCTGACCGAGCAACTCGCTGGTGCCGTGCCAACGGATCTCCACGTCCTGATCCACGGCCAGCACCTCGGCCACATTGACGCCGTAGAACAGCTTCTCGTAGCGCTGGTAGGCCAGCATGGCCTCGCCCAGGCTTTCTGCGGCCAGCACCAGGTAGCCGAGCACGCCGACATGGTGGGGTTGCACTCCGGCGCCCACCGCCAGCTCTGGTGCCGGCTCAGCGGGGCGCAGGGCCAGGCCGCGCTCCAGCAGGCGCCGCCACGCCGGTACCGGGACGATGTCGTCGGGGGCGTAACGCAGCAGTGCGGCACGGATATCCGGCGCGGGCAGATGCTCCACATCGAGCCAGTCGCTCAGCAGCTGTGTCCAGGCCCCGGTCAGTCTCAAAACGCTCATGATTCACCTTTCATGGCATTGATTGTCAAAACAAAGGCATGAAAGGTCAATATGATTCCGCGCCCAGACTAAAAAATAAACATATCTTTGCAACACTGGTCTGGCAGGAGGTCACCGTGGCTTTTACCGACATGATCAACGAGATGCTGGCGAACAGCGGTGTCTACGCGCTGCTGGATATGGCGCCCGCGTGGCTGGCCCTGGACCTGCGCCAACTGGTGTTCGTGATTGCCACACCACTGTTTATCGGCGTGGCGTTGTGGGAGTACCGCCGTATCCGCAACGACCCGGCGCGCATGAATGGCCGTGAGGCGGTGCGCAACTTCATGCTCGGGGCCGGTTATCAGATGACCGAGCTGCTGTTCGCGGGGCTGATCGCCTTCCCGCTCTACACGCTGGCCTATCACTATCGCTTGTTTGATCCGTCACTGACGTGGACCATGGCGCTGGTGACGTTTATCGGCGTGGAATTCTGTTTTTACTGGATGCATCGCAGCAGCCATCGTATCCGCTGGTTCTGGGCCGCACATGTGGTGCATCACTCGTCGCAGCGCATGAACTTCACGACGGCCATGCGCCAGAATGCGACGAATATTTTCAATGGCGGCTGGCTGTTCTATGTGCCGCTGGCGCTGCTGGGCCTGAACCCGGTGTGGATCGGCACCGCCTTCGCGCTGTCGCTGGTCTATCAGTTTTTCATTCACACGACGCTGGTGGACAAGCTGCATCCGGCGATCGAATACATCTTCAATACGCCGAGTCATCATCGCATGCACCATGGCAAGAATCCGGGTTGTATCGACCGCAACTACGGGGGTGTACTGATTATCTGGGATCGTCTGTTCGGCACCTTCGTGGAAGAGCAGGACAAGGACAGCATCGAATACGGTATTACCCGGCCGCCACCGAAGGATGATCTGGTGACCTTGTGGACGCACGAGTACCAGGACATGTTCCGCGATATGGTCTCGTCAGAGGGTCGTGGTGGACTGTGGCGCCGCTTGCAGCACCTGTGGCGTGCGCCGGAGTGGCGTCGGGATTAGGTTGGGTGGTTTTCTGGGCTACCTTCCCTCCAGCAGAGAGGCGTTGAGGCGGGGTACGCCCTTCCGGGACCGCTCAAGCCATCCATGGGCGCTCTTTCTTTGGCCATCCATGGCCAAAGATGTCCCTCCAGGGCGCACCCCGCCTCAACGCCGGTGCCAGATTCTACGTTCGGTGGTCATAGAGCGTGCTGGAGGAACAAAACTCTCGGCCACCTGCCAGCTTGAAGACCGGGCTGCGCGTGACGGCCCTCGGGGGGCGGGTAAAGGGTTTTCTGGACTGTCGAGAGGCATGGATGCCGAACGCAAGCCTACAGGGACGTATTCACGGCGTGTCCTGAAACCCTTTACCCGCCCCCCGAGGGCCATAACCACCACAACCAAACAGAATGGAAAACCCCCGACCCTCAGTCGACGACCTCGAAGCGAACGTCCGCCGCCTCGGGCAGTCGCTTCAGCAGCGCGTCACCGATCAGTGAGGCCGGTGTCCAGAAACCGCCCGGGACTTTGTCGTCCACATCCTGCACAAGCGCCACCGCTGCCTGACCAAGCATCTTTGCGGTGGAACCGTAGCCGGGATCACCTTGACCGACCACCTTGACCTGCAGCGATTCACCTGCCTCGGTCTTGCCGATAAAGCGCAGATCATAAAAGCCGGTTTTCTGTGCTGTCGGAGTCGGTCCTTCGCCCGGCTTCGGCACCACAAACTTTTCCAGTACCCAGCGGGTGGGGGGCAGCACCGCCGCCGCCAGGAAGGCCCCCATGCCGGTGGCCAGCCCCAGTGCTTTCATGCGGCCGCCGAAGCCGCTGCCGGTCAGCATCGCCTCGTCGTAACGGAATTGTGCGCCATAGGCATTACCCAGCAACGCATTGCTGCGATGCACGATGCGCGTATTGATACCCGCCATCACAAACGGACCACTCCAGGCCTGGAAGTCGGCGTCGAACACCGGTGTCGACACATTGCGCTGGCGTGCCGTGAAGCCATGCTCCGGCGGACACAGGGCATAGGGGTTGGCGAGTTGCTTGCGCAGGTCGCTGTCGGAAGCGGCTTCGCGCGCCACGTTCATCATGCTGGCCACGGTGCCGCCCGAGACGCCGCCTTTGGCCGCCTTGACGCGCATCGCTACGCTGCTGCATGGCGCAGCAAAGCGCTTTTCTGCCTCTTTTTGCAGAAAATACACGCCCAGGTCGGAAGGAATGGAGTCGAAGCCGCAGCAGTGCACGATACGGGCACCGGAGGCGCGGGCGGCATCTTCGTAGCGGCTGATCATGCGCGGGATCCACTGCACTTCACCGGTCAGGTCGCAGTAGTGGGTGCCGGTTTCGGCGCAGGCGCGCACCAGCGGTTCGCCATACAGCGCATAAGGCCCGACCGTGGACACCACTGTATGGGTGCGCTGACACAGTTCACGCAGGGCGCTGTCGTCGGCAGCATCCGCGATCAAGGCGGGCAGCCGGGCGGCGTCCAGTCCGAGTTCATTGCGTACCTGGTCCAGCTTGGCTTGCGAGCGACCGGCGATGGCCCACTTCAGGGCGCCTTCTGTGCCGAAGGTGTCCACCAGATAACGGCACAGGATCTGGCCGACAAAGCTGGTGGCACCGAATACCACCAGATCGAACTGTGCAGGGGAAGAAGTGCTCATGGTGTCCTCTGTCATGGGTGTCAGTGGCAAGGATGGTCCACCATGGTACGCAGTCTGGTGCTGACTTTCCTGCCTGTTTTGTGCCCGGAGGTGATGTCTTCGGACAGGCGTGCGCCGCTGCGACCGGGCAGGTATGCTCGAATGACGATGCTTGAGCGCAGGTGGTGTCATGTCAGGGATTCCCGAAGGTTTTACCCCGCTGTTTCGCGCCAGCCCCTTTACCGATCTGATCGGGCCGATTTTCAATCGGCGTACCGATACGGGCGCGTTGGTGCTTGGCGTGCGAGTGGCGATGCAGCACTGCAATGCGCGCGGCCTGATGCATGGTGGGGTGTTCTGCAGTCTGGCGGACATCGCGCTGGGGTATAACGCCGCGTTTGCCTCCGATCCACCGACCCCTATGGTCAGTGCCAGCCAGACGATGGACTTTATCGGCAGCGTGAAAGAGGGCGACTGGCTGGAAGTGGACACGCAGGTGCGCAAGGTGGGCCGCAGCCTGGCGTTTGCCGATTGCCTGTTCCATGTGGACGGGCAACTGGTGGCCCGCGCCAGTGCCGTCTTCAATGTCATGCATCCATGAATTACCTGGCGCATCTGGCCTTGGCGCAGCCGACGGTAGCGTCCAAGGTGGGCAACCTGCTCGGTGATTTCATGCGCGGTGTTGATGCCGCGCAGTTGCCCGAGCCGGTCCGGCTGGGGCTGTACAACCATCGTCTGGTGGACCGCCTGACCGACCAGCACCCTGAGGTGGTGGCTTCCCGGCGTCTGTTTTCCCCGCAGCGGCGGCGTTTTGCCGGGGTGGCCATGGATGTGCTGTTCGATCATTTTCTGTTGCGCCACTGGGCACATTTTCATGACGAAGCGCTGGCGGCCAGCGTGGCGCGGGATTATCAACTGCTGCTGCAAGGCCAGCCGCTGATGCCGGCGCCGATGCGCGAGCATGTATCGCGTCTGGTGGCCCATGATGGCTTGCGCTATTACCGCTCGCTGGAGGAAGTGGGGCAGGCGCTGGACCGGATGGCGGCCCGGATCCGTTTTGCCAACCGTTTCCAGGGCATGGCCGATGAACTGGCGCAGCATTACGACGAGCTGGAGCAGGTCTTCCTGAAGCTGTACCCGCAATTGCAGCGCGAAGTGGCTGCGCGGGCGCTTGAATACCCTAAAACAAGCCCTGCATGAACCATTGGCGCTGCTGAGCGCCGCCACCCCCGGTACGATAGATCCAGCACAGGTTGCCGCTGGGCAGATGGCGCGCCAGAAAATAATCACGCTGGCCCGGCTGATCGGCGGCGCCGGTGTGCCACCAGTCGAGACTCAGGCGCCGGTCGGCCAGCAGGGGGGCCAGCGTGCCGCCGCGCCAACGTAACTCACCCTGTCGCGTCTGTTGCAGGGGCTCTGCCGGGTGCAGCAGCCACAGGGGGTGGCGTTGCAGGGGCGGTGTCGTGTCGTGCGTTGTTGATGTGAGCCCGGCTTGTTCCGCCACGGCCTTCAGAGGATCGGTTTCCTGCTGGCGCTGTTCGGGCAAATGGGCATCTGCCAGTGACAGGCGTTGCAACGCCAGTTGTGGCAGGCAGGCGAGTTTTTCCAGCAGATCGCGGGCGTCTGCGCGGGCGCCGGGGGTCTGTATCAGGGCGTGGTGTTCCGGGGCGGCTGCCTGCGGGCGGCTGCAACGCAGGGTCAGGGCCAGCACCGGGGCGCGCAGGCGATGCTGTTCCAGGTACCGTTCGGTGAGTGAGTACCACAGGGCCGCTTCTGCACAGGGCCGTGCCCGGCGAATGCGCAGGGTTTCACTGTCTCCCTGATGGTCGCTCAGTTGCCAGTGCAGGGTGCGCACCGCCTGCTGACGATGCCGCAGCCAGGCGCTCAGGGCATCCAGTTGCTGCCGCATGACCGGTAGCAGGTACTGGCTGTTGCGCACCGGATCACTGAATTCCCGGGTCAGCACAAACCGTTCCGGCGGCGACAGGGCCGGGCGCGGGTCCCGGCGTTCGCCGAGCAGTTGTTCGCACCACAGCAGCAGTGCCTTGCCGAAGCGGCGCCCCAACGCCGGGCGGGGCAGGGCCAGCAATTCACCCAGGGTGCGAAACCCTGGTGCCGCCAGCGCGTCTTTCAACGGCGCGGCCAGCGCCAGACGGGCTACAGGCTGGCGTGCCAGGGCGGCACAAAAGGCCTCGGCGGCGGCCTGGGCGGTGTCGGCCTGATCGGCCTGGCGCAGCGCCTGGAGGCTGTCTTCGGGCGGCGCATGACTGAGTTGCCAGGCGGCCAGCGGGGTGTGGCCCACGCCGGTATGCCAGTCATGGCCCAGGCTGCGCAACAGAGTGTGCAAGGCCACCAGCAGGTTTTCGCTGCCGCCGAACAGGCGCAGGCTGCCACCGATATCCAGTAGCAGACCCGGGTCGGCCTGATCATCTTCGGCCGGGCCGGGTCGGTGCAGGCACAGGCCCGGGGTGAAGTGCAGCAGTTGCCAGGCCAGCCGGGTCAATGCGGCCTGCTCCCGGGCCGGATCCCGTTCCAGCACCTGCAAGTCATCTATCAGTGCGTAGGCGGTGGCCAGCTTCATGCCGGGGGTCACACCGGCCGCCTGGCTGCGCGCGCAGCAGCGCAGCACGCGATGCTGTGTGGCAACGGCACGGGGGCTGTCGCTGTGATCCGCAAAGACCGTCAAGGGCCATTGCGGCAGGCGAAGGGCACACCACAGGGGGCGGGGCATCAGGCATGCTCCGGCCGTGGTGTGGTGTCTGGCACGGGGGCCGGTGAGGGCTCGGGTGCCGCATCCGGCAGGGAGGCCGGTGGCGCATGCGGTGCCGGACCCAGATCCAGCGGCGGCATGGCGGGCGCTTTCCCCGGCAGGCCGAGCCGATAGATGGCGGGCTCGGCAGGCGGTGGCTGTATCGCTGGCGAGGGCGTGGCCGGGAGCGGCTCACGTTGCTGAGAATGAGGTTGCATGGCATCCGGCACCGGCAACCGTGCCGCCCGGCCCAGCACACTGTGCAGGGCCGGGGGCTGCCAGGGCAGGGCAAGTTGCTGGCCCGCCCAGCCCCCGGGCTGTTTCAGGATATGCAGGTGAAGCTGCCACGGGGCGTCGTGGCTCAGCTTCGGTTGGCAGTGCAGGCGCAATGGCGCCGGTGAGCTGTCGCGCAGGTGGCGCTGGTCGCGCAGGATCACGACCCAGCAGCGCCCCTGCTGCCCGGCCCGGTGCAGGCGCCGCAACAGGCGCGGGTCACGCAGGGTGTCCGGCCACCAGCAGATCAGCGCGGCTACCGCATCGGAGGCGGCGGCTTCCCGGCAGGCGCGCATCAGGGTGCCTTTGACGTCATCACTGTTGAACACCAGCAAACGGGTCAGGTCGATACCGGCTTGCTGCAAGGCCTCCGCTGCGGGCCTGGCGGGCGGATTGGCCAGCACGATGAGTCCGGGGTCATCATGGTGCAGGCGTGCCAGCGCGGGCAGCAGCAGGCGCAGCAATGCCGGGCCGGGCGCCGGGGTCAGCAATTCGGTCAGCCCGGCGGCGGGCCAGCCGCCGCGATGCAGGGCCTGGTTCAGGGGGGCAAAGCCGCTGTCCAGCACTGGCTCGCTGGCCGCGTCGCCGGTCTCGCGGCCACGCCAGATATCCGCCCGATGGAGCAGGGTGTCCAGGGCAGGGCGGTTGGCTGAGGCTGTGGCTGTCGGGGGCCGGGTATCCATATACCCAGAATACTGTTCATATGGACAGTATTTCAAGCCCGATGTGTCAGTCGGTCCAGTGCCGGTAGGGGTGCTGGCTCAGGGCGCTGTTGTAGTAACGCGGGTCATCGGTGACCTCCTCGCCGAGCCAGTCCGGGGGCTGAATGGCTTCTTCTTCATGGTCCAGTTCCACTTCGGCCACCACCAGGCCGTCGTTGTCGCCATGGAACACATCCACTTCCCAGACGTGCGAGCCGAGCGGCAGGCGGTAGCGCGTCTTCTCGATGCGCCCGGCCGGGCACAGCGCCAGCAGGGCGCGGGCATCCTCTACGGGAATCGGGTATTCGAACTCGGCGCGGCGGGCACCTTCATTGCGGCCCTTGACGGTCAACCAGGCCTGATCGGCCTGGATGCGCACGCGCACCGTGGCCTCCGGGGTGTGGCTCAGGTAACCCTGGCTGAGTTCGGTGCCGGTGACGTTGGCCAGCATGTCCGTGTGGCGGACCAGGAATTTGCGTTCGATTTCAGTGGCCATGAAAACGGCTCCTGTGGTGGCTTGGCACAGTAGAAGTGTAGGGGAAGCCGGGCAGGGAGAGCCACCGAACGGCTCGCCCTGCCCGTGGGATCAGGCTTTTTGCCTGCTGAAGACCGGGAACAAGGCCGGCAGTACGAACAGCGTCAGCAATGTGGCGCTGACCAGCCCCCCAACGATGACGGTGGCCAGAGGCTTCTGGATTTCAGCACCGACGCCACTGGCCAGCAACATCGGGATCAACCCGAGTGCCGAAGTGACCGCAGTCATCAATACCGGTCGCAGGCGCGACAGGGCGCCGTCGAACACCGCCTCATCCATGCCCAGGCCGTCGGCCAGTCGCTGGTTGATGCTTTCCACCATGACCACACCATTGAGTACGGCGACGCCGAACAGGGTGATGAATCCCACTGAACTGGGCACCGACAGATACTGGCCGGACAGCCACAGCGCCACCACGCCGCCGACGATCGCCAGGGGGACATTGACCAGGATCAGCAGACTCTGACCGACAGAGCCGAAGGCGAAGTAAAGCAGCAAGGCGATCAGGCCGAGTGACAGGGGCACAATCATCATCAGCCGCTGCTGGGCACGCTGCTGGTTCTCGAACTGCCCACCGATGGAGACGGAATAACCGCTGGGCAGGTCGATGTCGTCGGCCACCTGGCGATAGATATCGGCCACCACGCTGCCCATGTCCCGGCCCTGAACATTGGACTGGATCACCAGGCGTCGCTGCACATCATCGCGGCGCACCTGCGGTGGGCCGGACTCGATCTCCACGGTGGCGACGTCACCGAGGCGCACCCAGGCGCCGGTGGGTGAGAGCAGGCGCAGCTCACGAATGCGTTCCGGGGTGTCGCGGGTGTGTTCGGCCAGACGGACATAAATATCGTAACGTTCATTGCCGTTGATGATCTGTCCGGCACTCACCCCGCCCAGGCCGTCACGCACCAGCGTCATGACATCGCCGACACGCAGGCCATGACGGGACAGGCGTTGTCGGTCCGGGCGCACGACCAACTGTGCTTCACCGGCAATCTGCTCCATGGCGACATCACGGGTGCCGTCGATACCCTGCACCAGCCGCTCGATTTCCTGGCCCTTTTCGGCCAGCACATCCAGATCAGGCCCGAACAGCTTGATAGCCAGTTGTGCCCGAACACCTGACAGGAGTTCGTCCACGCGTGTGGCAATGGGCTGGGAAAAATTGAACAGCAGACCCGGGAACTGCTCCAGTTTCTCTTCCATCCTGTCCTGCAGGTCAAACCGGTTGCGGGCGCTGGTCCACTCACCGATGGGTTTCAGGCCGATGTAGATTTCGATGTTGTTCACCGGCTCCGGATCGCCACCGATTTCCGGGCGGCCGATGCGACTGACGGTGTAGGTGACTTCCGGGAAATCCATCAGCATGTTTTCAAGCACCGGCGCGACCTCCAGGGCGGTATCCAGGCTGGCGGAGGGGGCCAGTGTGACGCGCAGGTTCAGGGTGCCTTCTTCCAGTTCCGGGACGAATTCAGTCCCCAGGCGTGGCAGTAGCATCAGGGCGATCAGCACCAGCGCCCCCGCAGTGATACTGACGGCACGGCGGTGCGCCAGGGCCCCGGCCAGCGCACGCCGGTAGTGGCGAAGCAGGGGAGGCATGATCAGGCTTTCCCTTGCCTTGAGCCGACCCCGGAACAACCAGGTGGCCAGCGCGGGCACGATGATCAACGCCACCAGCAACGCCGCAATCATGGCGAGAATGATGCTGACCGCCATGGGGCGAAACATTTTCGCTTCCACCCCCTGGAAGCTGAACAACGGCATGAAGACCACAAGAATGATG
>PNLU01000073.1 GCA_013823245.1 Alcanivorax sp. | reverse complement strand
AGCCAGGCCCTGAACCACGACTACCGCGGCAAGGACGCGCCCACCAATGTGCTGTCTTTCCCGTTCGAGATGCCGGAAGGGCTGACCCTGTCCGGCGACGAACTGATTCTGGGCGATATCGCCCTGTGCGCCGACGTCATCGCCCGGGAAGCCACCGAGCAGGGCAAACCGGCCGCCCATCACTGGGCGCATATGGTGGTGCACGGCGTGCTGCACCTGCTGGGCTACGACCATGTGGCGGACGATGACGCCGCCGACATGGAAGCCCTGGAAGTGACCATTCTGGCGGGTCTGGGTATCCCTGATCCCTACCAGCCGGTATCCTCATCGTCCCCCATGACTCTGGAGTAATCATGCCGGAAGATCATTCCGACACCCCTGGCCGAAGTTGGCTCGACCGGATCACGCAATTCTTTTCCGGCGAGCCTGAGAATCGGGAAGACCTGATCGAGCTGATGCGCGACCTGCGCGATCGCGACATCATCGATGTGGATACGCTCGGCATCATTGAAGGCGCCCTTCAGGTGGCCGAGATGCAGGTGCGGGAAATCATGATTCCGCGCACCCAGATGATCTCGATCCGCGCCAATACCCCGCCGAAAGATTTCCTGCCGGTCATCATCGACTGCGCCCATTCGCGCTTCCCCGTGCTCGGGGACGACCCGGACGAGATCATCGGTGTCCTGCTGGCCAAGGACCTGCTGCCCCTGGTGCTGGACCCCGCCCGCATGGAACGCTTCAACATCAAGGACCATATCCGCCAGGCCTTCATCATTCCGGAGGCCAAGCGGCTGGATTCCCTGCTGCGTGACTTCCGCATCAATCGCAATCACATGGCGATCGTCGTCAACGAGTACGGCGGCGTGGCCGGGCTGGTGACCATCGAGGATGTACTCGAACAGATCGTCGGCGAAATCGAAGATGAAACTGACGTCGAGGACGACGACTACCTGATCAAGGATCTGGACGGCGACGAATGCACCGTGAAGGCCCAGATCCCGATCGAGGACTTCAACGAACACTTCGGCAGCACTTTCAGTGATGAGGAATTTGACACCGTCGGCGGTCTGGTGATGCAGGAATTTGGCAGACTGCCGGAACGGAACGAATCCGTGCTTCTCGGCGGCTTCCGGTTTACTGTACTGAATGCCGACGCGCGTACCATCCGCCTGCTGCGGGTGACGCCCGAGGAACAAGAAAACATCCCGGCAGAAGACGGCTGACACACCGACTTCCTGCCGGCGGCCCCGAACGGGGCCACTCTGGGGGAAGTCATCATGATCGCATTACCGGAACGCCAAACCGGCCCGGCCTCCCTGCCGTGGCTGTGCTACGTCTGGCTGCTGGTCAGCCTGGTGCTGCTGTTCACCTGGCAGCGCGAGCAACCCGCCCATCTGGACCAGCTGCACCGCGACTATGTGGCCAGCGGCCTGCTCGACGCCGAACTGCCGGTCTACGCCTCGTGGCTGCGCATGAAGGGTGACATCCGCATGGCCTACGACCTGGAACAGGCCCGGGCCGCTGACGACACCCGCACCGTATTCGACCGCATGGCGTTTGATCCCGCCTTCGACACCATGCTCGACGGCGACACCAGCCGTTACTGGAACGCCGACGAAAGACGCCGCTGGCGCGAGTACAAGGCCACCTTCCAGAACCTGACCGCCCGCCTGCCGCGCGAGCGCGCGGGCCTGAACCCGGCACAACCGCGCCCCGCCAGCTTCCTGACACTGCACCTGCTCAGCCCGAGCTACCTGCTGTGGCTGGTCTGCGCCCTGGCCCTGTTGTTCCCGGCCTGGGCCCTGGAAGGCTCGCTGGGTCGACGACGCATGCTCATCCTGTGGCCCGCCGCCGGCATACTCGGCGCGTTGCTCACCGCCCTGCTGCTGCGTCCTGATCACACCGTGGTGGCTGGCGGGCACATCCTGGTCTCCGCCGCCGTCGGCCTGTACCTCGGTTATTTCGGCTTGCGCCGCGTGCCCGTGCTGATGCCGGGCAAGTCCCCCGCCAGCAGCACACGCCAATGGCCCGCCGCCGTCTTTGCCCTGCCCTGGCTCCTGGTGCCCGCCGCCACCGTGGCCAGCGGGCAACACTGGATCGCCCCCCTGACCGGCTTGCTCAGCGGCCTGTTGCTGGTGCAACTGGTGCGCGTCCCCGGCCTGGATGCCCTGCCCGGCGCCACCGACCGCACCGAGCAGACCACCGCCCTGCCCGCCGACATCGGCGAAGCCCTCACACTGGGCTGGGAAGCACTGGGTAGGCTGGCCTTCCCCGACGCCCGGCAGCACTTTACCCGGGCGCTGACACTGATCGACGCGCTGCCGGACGCCTCCCCCCTCCTGCAGACCCGCGCCCGCTTCGACGCCCTGAGCGGCCTGTTCCAACTGGAGAAACTCGACTTCGGCAACACGCACGACATCACGGCCGACATCACCACCGATCTGTTGAGCCTGCCGGTCGACGACCCCGACCAGCGCCGCCAGCAACATCGCTACTGGCGCGAGGCCCGCGAAGCCCACGGCGACACGCAGGTGCTGCCCGCACCCGCCGCACGCCAACTCGCCGCCCGCTTCGCTTCCATTGATGCCGTCAGCGACGCCGAAGCGCTGTTGTCGGGATTACCAGAACCGGAAGACGAACAGGACAGCGCCGCCCACCAACAGGCCCTGCGCGCCCTCGCCGATGCCTTCACCGCACGCGGGCAGCTCAGCAAGGCCAAGGCTTATGCGGCTGTGGGCTGACTGCTGCAATTTGGGTGCTCCGTAGTACGGCCTCGGGGAGGGGGACTCCCTTCCAGAAGCCGCCGTGAACCCATCCCTGGGGGCTTGCGTTCGGCTTCCTGCCTCACACACTTCTGGAAGGGAGTCCCCCTCCCCGAGGCCTCAGTTCAGTGCCAACTGCTCGTCTCGCACTGCGTAGCGTGTAGGCTGGGTTGAGCGCAGCCCACGAGACTTTCTGGAGGAACCAGACTTTCGATTGGCTGGAAATTGTTAAACGGGCTGCGCGTGACGGCCCTCGGGGGGCGGGTAAAGGGTTTCTGGACCTTCGAGAGGCATGGATGCCGAACGAGAGCCTACATGGATGTATTCACGGCGTGTCCAGAAACCCTTTACCCGCCCCCCGAGGGCCATAACCACCCAACGAAACAGCATGGAAAAAAACAGAATCAGGAACCCGAGCCAAGCCCAAGCTCAGCCCGACACACCTGCACCTGCTCCCGCTGCTGCGGCAACCGAAAACGACTCTCCACATACTTGAGGAAGGATTCAGCCTTGGCAGGCAAATCAAGATCCGCCGCCAGCACACGCGCCAGCAGCAGATAGGCATCCGCCAATCCCGGCCAGTCCGGCGCCCGCTTGTGCAGATCCTGCAGCATCCACAGCGCCCCCTTGGCATCCCCCGCCGCCCGCAACGCCGCCGCCACCGTGGCGCACAGATGCGGATCCTCCGGCCGGAAACGGCTGTCCAGCTCACGCAATGTATTGATCATGCCCGGCAAGCGCTGCGTCTCGTTCGCCTTGATAGCCGCTGCCAGCCATTCCTCCGCCTGCGCGAGCACCTCCTCGCGACGCCCCATCGCCAACAGCAAGCGGTGCAGATCGTCGTTGAGCGGGAGCGACGTCGGCTGCTTGTCCAGACGGCTGCGCAGGCTCGCCAGCACCTTCTCGTAGCGCCCCTCGCACAGCAGGACACGCTGGCGCCGCAGCGCCTCATCCTGGCGCGCCTTCAGACGCCACTCCCGCTGCTGCCGCGTGCGCGTGGGCAGCTCCAGCAGATCCTGCCACTGGGCCGCCAGGCATCCGGCAAGCGCCGTCAGGCCGAGCCATGTCAGCCCCCAGACCGCCACGACCGCCGGCCCCGCCAGCCAGACCGGCAGCAGATCAGCCAGCATCCAGCCCAACGCCAGCGCCAGGGTTGCCGTGCCCAGCACCGTCAGCCACGCCACCAGCGCCTGCGACCCCGGCACCAGCAACGGCCGCAGCACACCACTGAAGGCCCGCCCCGCGTTCCCGTTGCGCAGCAATTCGATCAACACCGGCATGATGATCAGCAGCGCCACACCGAGGAACGCCAACGCCGGCAAAAAGGCGGCCGAACCCAACCACAGGCCCAGGCCGACCGGCGCAGCGAGCAACGGCCAGGCCAGCAGCGCCTGCACGAAGGCCAGCGACCATTCGGGATTGTCTTTCAGGGCGGAGCCCGGCAGCGGCGTGTAGCGGCCCTCGGCCAGCGCCTTCAGGCGCAGGGCCCCGTAGTGCACCAGCCCCAGCGACATCAGCGCCACCAGCGGCCACCCCAGCGGCTCACCGGCCACCAGCGCCGCCACCAGTAACGGCGGCAGCAGCCAGGCCAGCGCCTGCGGTTGCACCGCCTGGCGCAAGCACCAGGGCAGCAGTTGCCAGGCTGGCATGGGCGCCAGCGCCGAGGGCAACGCTTCAAGCGGTTTGTTGGAAAGCAGACTGCGCGCGCCGCTGCCGGGCTCACCCGCCACGCAGTCGTCACAGAAATAAAGACCGTCTCGCGGGCAATACCAGTAGGCACGCACCCCTGGATGGTACTTGCAAACCTGTTTCATTATGATCCCCCCACACACCGACTATAACAGCGAAGCTGCCCGATGCTGATGCGAAGTATGGCCCTGATCGCCGGGCTGCTCTATCCCCTCGCCTTCTCCCCGTTCGAGTTCTGGCCGCTGATGCTGCTCAGCATCGCCCTGGGCTGGTATACCCTGCAAGGCACGACGGTGCGCGAGGCGCTGCTGCGCGGCTGGCTCTACGGCGTGGGCCTGTTCGGTTACGGCGTGTCCTGGGTGCATGTGAGCATGCACGATTATGGCCATACCCCGATGTGGCTGGCGGTGCCGATGACCGCCCTGTTCGCCGCCTTCCTGGCGTTATTCCCCGCGCTATTGTTTGCCCTGACCGCGCGCCTCGGCAAGGCCCCGGCCACGCTGCTGTTCGCGGGCCTGTGGGTACTGCTGGATGCATTGCGCGGCTGGCTGATGACCGGCTTCCCGTGGCTGTACGCCGGTTATGCCATGATCGATACGCCGCTGGCCGGGCTGGCGCCGCTGGGCGGCATCTGGTTACTGACCCTGGGCACCGTGCTCACTGGCGTCACACTGGGCACCCTGGCCCTGGGTGCCCGGACACGGTTCCGCCAGCATGGCTGGCAGCCATTGTGGGCCCCGGGCCTGCTGGCGCTGGTGGCCTGGGGGGCCGGGCTGGCCACGGACCCGGGCCGCTTTGTCACGCCGGCGGGTGAGCCGCAGCGGGTGGCCATGCCTCAGGGCAATGTGCCCCAGGACCTGCGCTGGCAGTTGAGCATGCGCTATGCCACCCGGGACATTTATGCCGACCTGAGCGCACGCATTCCCCCGGATCATCTGGTGATCTGGCCAGAGTCGGCCCTGACCGAATTCCGCGACAGCGCCGCCGGATTCCTGGCGGATCAGGGGGAGAAGCTGGCCGAACGCGGGGGCGCCCTGATTACCGGCATTCCCATGCGCGAGCCCGGCGGCCCCACCGGCATGCGCTACTTCAACAGCATTGCCGTGATCGACGGCGGTGAAGGCACCTACCACAAGCAGAAGCTGGTGCCGTTCGGCGAATATGTGCCGCTGGAATCGCTGCTGCGCGGGATCATTCCGTTTTTCGATCTGCCCATGTCGAGCTTTACCCGGGGCCACCCGGATCAACCCAATCTGCTGGCACGCGGTCAGGTGATTTCGCCGTTTATCTGCTACGAGGTGCTGTACCCCGAACTGGTGGCGCGCCGGGCGCGGGACAGCAACGTGCTGATCACAGTAAGCAACGACGCCTGGTTCGGCACCTCGGCCGGGCCGCACCAGCATTTCCAGATGGCACGCCTGCGCGCGCTCGAAACCGGGCGCTGGCTGTTGCGTTCCACCAATAACGGCATCACCGCCACCGTTGACCCCCGGGGCCAGGTGCGCGAGCGCCTGCCGCAGTTCGAGCGTGATCTGCTGCTGGGCAGCTATGTGCCGATGACCGGCAGCACGCCCTATATGCGCACGGGGGGCTGGCCGGTGTGGTTGCTGGCCGCGCTGCTCTGCCTGCCGGGCCTGCGGCGCAGACGCGCTAGCGCAAATACCTGATCTAGCGCAAATACCTGGCGTAGTACCAGAGAATCGCCAGCCACTCGTAGTAGATCTCCGGCAGCATCGCCAGGGCCCCGGCGGACGGCATCCATTCCGGTGACGGCAGGCGGCTGGCCGCCAGGGGCACCACCTCGATGCCCTGATGCTGGAAACACAGGGTGGCACGGCACAGATGGGCGCGATCTGTCACCAGCACGATGCGCTGTACGCCGCGCTGCTGCAGCAGACAGGCCGAAAATACGGCGTTCTCCCAGGTATTGCGGCTCTCGACTTCCAGCCAGGGCACGGCGTCTGGCCATTGGGCATGCAGGGCGGCCGCCATCAGCTCCGCTTCCGACGGCGTGCCGGAGGGACGCTTGCCACCACCGCTGATCAGCAGTGGGAGCTGCATCTCTTCCGCCACATGGATGGCCATATTGACCCGCCGCAAACCAGCGGCGGGCACCTGATGCTGGCCTTCGCGTTTGCTGAGCCCCGCCCCCACCACCACCACGGCCTGCGGGCCCTCACGAAAATCCGCCTGCGGCATGGGCGGCAGGAAGCGGCGCGCCACCCCGGGCAGGGTGGCCAGCACGAACAGCAAGGCGAAGAAGCTCATGGTCCCCATGGGGCCTGCCTGATCTGAATGCGGCCTGTGTAACGGCTGTCTGACTGGGGTGCGCTCATGTATCCTATGTTCTTCTTTTTGCGTGACACCACCACCAGGATTCGACGAGCCCCGATGGAAGCACAGTATCGTCCCGACGAGATCGAGCGGGAAGCCCAGCAGTACTGGGAAAAAAACCGGACCTTCAAGGTAACCGAGGACCCGAGCCGGGAAAAGTTCTATTGCCTGAGCATGTTCCCCTATCCCAGCGGTCGCCTGCACATGGGCCACGTGCGCAACTATACCCTGGGCGATGTGGTCAGCCGCTACCAGCGTATGCAGGGCAAGAACGTAATGCAGCCCATGGGCTGGGACGCCTTCGGCCTGCCCGCTGAAAACGCCGCCCTCAAACACGGTGTGGCCCCGGCCAAGTGGACCTACGAAAACATCGAGTACATGAAAGGCCAGTTGCAGCAACTGGGCTTCGGTTACGACTGGGATCGTGAGCTGGCCACCTGCCGCCCGGAATACTACCGCTGGGAACAGTGGTTTTTCACGCAATTGTTCGAAAAGGGCCTGGTGTACCGCAAGATGGCGACGGTGAACTGGGACCCGGTGGACCAAACGGTGCTGGCCAACGAGCAGGTGATCGACGGCCGTGGCTGGCGCTCCGGCGCGCTGGTGGAACAGAAAGAGATTCCCCAGTGGTTTATCAAGATCACCGACTACGCTGAAGAACTGCTGAATGACCTGGACCAGCTGGACGGCTGGCCGGAACAGGTCAAGACCATGCAGCGCAACTGGATTGGCCGCTCCGAGGGCGTGGAGATGGATTTTGACGTGCCGGGCCGTGAGCCGGTGCGCGTCTACACCACCCGCCCGGACACCCTGATGGGCGTCAGTTATGTGGCCGTGGCCGCCGGGCACCCGCTGGCCAAGCAGGCTGCAGAAGGCCGCGCCGACGTGGCCGCCTTCATTGAGGAATGCCAGCACAGCAAGGTGGCCGAAGCCGAACTCGCCACCATGGAAAAGCGCGGCATCGACACCGGCCTGCGCGCCCTGCACCCGATCACCGGCGAAGAAGTACCGGTGTGGGTCGCCAACTTTGTGCTGATGGGCTACGGCACCGGCGCCGTGATGGCGGTGCCCGGGCATGACCAGCGCGACTGGGAGTTTGCCCGCAAATACGACCTGCCGATTCGACAGGTGATTGCCGCCAGCGACAACAGCCCCGTGGACATGGAGGCTGGCGCCTTCACCGACCATGGCGTGCTGGTGAACTCTGGCGACTTCGACGGCCTGTCTTCTGCCGACGCCTTCAATGCCATCGCTGACAAACTCGCAGCCCTGGGCAAGGGCGAACGCAAGGTCAATTACCGCCTGCGCGACTGGGGCGTATCGCGCCAGCGTTACTGGGGCGCCCCCATCCCGATGCTGAATCTGGAAAACGGCGACACGGTGCCGGCCCCGGCCGACAGCCTGCCGGTGCGCCTGCCGGAAGAGGTCGTCATGGACGGCGTGACCAGCCCGATCAAATCCGATCCGGCCTGGGCAAAAACCGAATTCAACGGTCAGCCCGCGCTGCGCGAAACCGATACCTTCGACACCTTCATGGAATCGAGCTGGTACTACGCGCGCTATTGCTGCCCGAACAACGACCAGACGATGCTCGACCCGAATGCAGCCAACTACTGGTTGCCGGTGGACCAGTATATCGGCGGTATCGAACACGCCATCCTGCATCTGCTGTACTCGCGCTTCTTCCACAAACTTTTGCGCGATGCCGGGCTGGTGGCCAGCGACGAACCCTTCAAACGGCTGCTGTGCCAGGGCATGGTGCTGAAAGACGGCGCCAAGATGTCCAAGTCCAAGGGCAACACCGTGGACCCGCAGGAACTGATCCAGCAGTACGGTGCCGACACCGTGCGCCTGTTCATGATGTTTGCCGCACCGCCGGAACAGTCGCTGGAGTGGAGCGACGCGGGCGTGGAAGGCGCCCATCGTTTCCTCAAGCGCCTGTGGCGACTGGTGCAGGAACATCAGGCCACCCAGGCCCGCCCGGACACCAGCGCCCTCAGCGACGCCGCCCGCGATCTGCGCCGCAAGACCCACGAAACCATTGCCAAGGTGAGCGATGATTTTGGTCGTCGGCAGACGTTCAACACGGCCATCGCGGCGGTGATGGAACTGAGCAACGACATGGGCCGCTTCACTGTGGACAGCGACAACGATCGCGCCGTGATGCAGGAATCGCTGGAAGCAGCGGTGTTGCTGCTGGCGCCCATCGTGCCGCACATCAGCCATGTGTTGTGGCAAGCGCTGGGTCACTCCGAAGCCGTGGTCAATGTGCCGTGGCCGCAGCACGACGAAAGCGCGCTGGTGAAAGACACCATCGAACTGGTGGTGCAGGTCAACGGCAAGGTGCGCGCGCGCATTGACGCTCCGGCGAGCGCCGACAAGGCGGCCCTGGAGGCCATGGCCCGAAGCGCGCCCAATGCGCAGCGCTTCCTGGAAGGCATGACGATCCGCAAGGTGATCGTAGTGCCCGGCAAGCTGGTGAATATCGTGGTGAGCCCATGATCCGCGTCTTGCTGGTCATCGCCGCTACCCTGCTGCTGGCCGCCTGCGGCTGGCAACTGCGCGGCACGCCCCAGTATCTGGCCCTGGAGAGCCTGAGCCTGGACGGCCCCAGCTATGAACTGCGCCGGCGCCTGGAACTCGCGCTGGAAGAAAGCGGCGTGGCCGTGCACGGCGACTCGACCCGCCGCCTGGCGATCACCGAAGAACGCTGGGACCGGCGCACCGTGGCCGTGGATGCCCAGGGCCGCGCGGCAGAAATCGAGCTGCGCTATGGCTTCTCCTGGCTGCTGCGCGACCGCAACGGTGAAGCGGAAACCCCGCGCCGCCGGATCAATCTGGTGCGCAACTTCAACTTCGATGCGGCCAACGCCACCGCCGCCAGCGACGAGGAGCGCGCCACCCGCCAGGAGATGTTTGAAGACGCCACCTGGCAATTGTTGCGGCAACTGGATGCTGCCAGCGGCCGGCTGATCGACGCCGACCAGCTGGACAGCGACGCACTGCGCAACGGTGCCGACGGCGCGCCGCCGCGCCCGGACAGCACCCCGCGCGCCGGAGACGCCACCTGATGCAACTGAAGCCGGAGCAGCTCAAGCGCCATCTGGACCAGGCCCTGTTGCCGGTCTATCTGGTGGCCGGTGACGAGCCGTTCCAGCAGGGCGAATGCGCCGATCTGATTCGCCGGACGGCGCGCGCGCGCGGTTTCGAGGAACGCCACCTGTTCAGCAGCGACACCGGCATCGACTGGCCCGGTGTCTACAGCGAGGCACAAAGCCTGAGCCTGTTCGGCGGCCAGCGGCTGATCGAGATCCGGTTGGGTGAGAAGCGCCCGGACAAGGCCGCCAGCGAGATCCTGGTGCAGCTGTGTAAAACCCCGGCACCCGATACATTGCTGCTGCTGACCGCGTCAAAACTGGACCGCCGCAAGGACATGAACAGCCAGTGGGTCAAAGCCGTGACCGGCGTCGGCGCGCTGCTGGAAATCTGGCCGGTCAATGCCACCCAGTTGCCACGCTGGGTCGAGGCGCGCCTGCGTCAGGCCGGGCTCAGCGCCACACCGGATGCCCTGGCGCTGCTGTGTGAGCGCAGCGAAGGCAACCTGCTGGCCTGTGCCCAGGAAATCGACAAACTGGCGCTGCTGTTCCCGGGCGCCACGGTGGAACCCGGTCAGATTCAGGAAGCCGTAGGCAACAGCAGCCGCTTCAGCCCGTTCGATCTGGGCGACGCCGTGACCGCTGGCGACCTGCCCCGCGCCCTGCGCATTCTCGACACCTTGCAGGCCGAGGGCGTGGAGGCGCCGGTGGTGCTGTGGGCCCTGGCACGGGATACACGGGCACTGGCCGCGATGTCCGCAGGCCAGGACCCGGGGCGCATGCCGCCACAACGGATTCGCCAACTGGAAGGTCTGGCGCGCAAGCTGGGCCCGGACGCGCTGCACCGGGGGCTGGCGGAAGCGGCCTTGGCGGATCAGACCCTCAAGGGCATGGTGCCCGGTGACCCGTGGCTGCACCTGGCCAACCTGGTCATGGGCCTGTGCGGGCGCCCCGGACCGGGGCTCGGATTAGCGCGCTGATATTGGCCCGCTTGGCCACGGCCAGATCGTGCGCTGTGGACCATGGACTGTTACCCTTTCGGGACTTCTCACAGCCCCGGTTCCGGTCACCATGAGCAACGATTCCTTGCCTTCGCCTGACGCATCGCCCGACACCTCGTCCATCAGTTTCACGGCGCTGTACACCGGCCATGTCTGGGCCGCCAATGGATTGTCCGCACCCGCTTTTCGCACGCGCATGGGCAGCTTTTATTACCACGCTCTGGCCCCGTTCGAGTACATCGGCGGCAAGATTGCGGGCGGTAATATCCGCACTTTTCTGCTGCAACGTCATTACCTGATTGATCATCTGGTCACGCGCGCGATTGAGGAAGAAGGCGTGACGCAGGTGCTGGAAATCGCCTGTGGGCTGTCGCCGCGCGGCTGCCGCTTTACGGCGAAATACCCGCAGCTGAAATATATCGAAGCGGACCTGCCGGAAATGGCGGATCGCAAACAGAAGTTGCTGGCGCAAGCCGATGCGCTGAGTCCGTTGCACCAGGCGGTGGCGCTGAATGCGCTGGCCACCGAGGGCCCGGAATCGGTGGAGTCGGTGATTCGTGAATCCTTCGACGCGGACAAGCCGTTGCTGGTGATCACCGAGGGGCTGGTGAATTATTTTGATCTGGAAAGCATCAACCATTTCTGGGTGCGTTTGCGGGCGACGCTGGCCGCCAACGGTGGCGGCATGTACCTGACCGACAACTACCCGCTGCTGCACGATCATCCGTTCTATCGCACCATGAAGGTGTTGCGGGGCATGCTGGGCACAGTGTCGCGCAGCCGGGTGAGTTTCCATTTTGGCAGTGATGCCGAGGCGCAGGCGCATTTTGAAGCGCAGGGGTTTGCGCCGGTGACGGTGCATAACCCGAAGGACTACTACGATCTGTTGCCGATGCCGCGTTCGCGGGGCAATCCGTTTGTGCGGGTCATCGAAGGGCGGGTTTAGGAAGGACGGTGGTATGGCCACTCGGGGAGCGGCAACGCTCTCCAGAACACGCCGTGAACCCATCCATGGGGGCTTGCGTTCGGCATCCTGCCTCTCGACAGTCCTGGAGAGCGTTGCCGCTCCCCGAGTGGCCGTCCAGCACTGTCCTTGTAGGCCGTTATCCGTAAATCTTGTGGACTTTAGCCGGCTCCGCTTTCGGTTCGATAAAGTAGCTGCGGTCCTGCAGCAATTCAGAGAAACGTTCTGCCTGGGCGATGTTGCCGTGCTTGAACAGGCAGCGCAGGTAGCCGTTGTCGTCGTAATCGAATACCAGCAGTTCCAGTTGCAGATCCGGTGACGCCAGATGCAGGGTGCAGTCACGGGCGTGCTCGGCGGTGGAGAAGCCGGGGCGTTCGAGTTTCAGCAGGCAGCCGAAGAAGTTGATATCCACCACCTTGACGTCCTGGTCGAAACGGAACTGGTCGCCGATGCGCGATTCGCTGGTGACGCGGCCGCGACTGTTGCAGGGCAGCAGGCGTTCGCTGCGGCGCCGCTCCAGCTGGTCGTAGGTGCCGCGCGGTAATACGTCCACGCCGTCGACCTTTTCCAGGGCGTCACCGCGCAGGAAGCTGGAAAACAGCTCCAGTGACACTTCGCGTTTTTCCAGCTGCGGCAGGTGGTCAGCGCCCTTGATCAGGGCGAAGGTGGCATTCGGGCATTTGCTGGCGAAATGGGCGTTTTCCCACGGCAGGGTAAAGCTGTCGTATTCGCCGGTGGTCACCAGGGTTTCGCACTCCGGGTAGCCGAGCAGGCCTTCCACGGTCAGCAGGCGGCGGCCATTGATCTTGTAACGCTCGCGCTCGTTCTCGCTCAGCGCTTTCATCTGCCGGTAGAACAGGCGGCGGGCGGTGGGCGTGATGCCGGTTTCCTTGATGCGGTGGTAGTTCACCAGATACAGGACCACGGCCTGGGAGAATTCATCCATGCGTCCTTCATCCAGCACGCGCACGGATTCTTCCACCAGCATGCGCCAGCTCTTGCGCGGCCGCACCACGATGCCCGCCACGATCATCTTGCCGGTCAGGGTGGGATACTTGTAGGCAAAGGTGCTGGCGATGGCCGACCCCAGCGACAGGCCCATCAGGTGTACCTTGGGCAGCCCCATCTGCGCGACAAACTCATGCAGCAGATCAGCCAGATCTTCCATGCCGAGTTGCGGCGCCACCTGGTCGTTGCTGCCCAGTGAGGGCAGGTCCACGAGGATCACGGGGAAGTCTTCGTAGATGCGCTCAACGCAGTACTTGTAGGAGGTGAAGTTCTGGAAGGCACCGCCAATCACCACCAGCGGGGGCTTGTGGGCGTTCTCCGGGCTGGCAAACGGCAGATAGTCGACGCGCCACTGACCCACCCAGAAGTGCCGCGGCACGGCCTTGATGGCCTGCCGATTGTATTCCTGATAATCGATGAGCATTGTTCGGGCCTCCGGTGCTGGCCACCTTGTTGTTATTGGTTTTGTCGTTGTTGTTATTACATTGCCTGATGGCAAGATGCCATTCTGTGGTATTTCCACGGGCAGGTAAACCACCGGCTGACGAGCGCGCGGTGTCCGCCATCGGACTGTCCGGCTATACTAGCCGACCGCTAGACCATCCGAGCTGGAGCACCATGAACATAGAGCAGTACATGCAGGACCTGGGGCAACGCGCCCGGGCCGCATCGCGCCTGATGGCGCGGGCTGACACCGGCGCCAAGAACGCGGCCCTGCTGGGGATCGCGGCAGCCCTGCGCGAGCATCGCGAGGCCATTCTGGCCGCCAACCGGGAAGACATGGCGGCGGGCCGTGAGAACGGCCTGGACGCCGCCCTGCTGGATCGCCTGGAACTGACCCCGGGGCGCTTCGACGCCATGATCGAGGGGCTGTCCCAGGTTGCGGCCCTGCCGGACCCGGTGGGGGGCATCACGGATCTGAACTACCGCCCGACGGGCATCCAGGTGGGCCGCATGCGCGTGCCCCTGGGCGTCATCGGCATCATCTATGAGTCGCGCCCGAACGTGACCATCGATGCAGCTGCTCTGTGCCTGAAATCCGGCAACGCCGCCATCCTGCGCGGCGGCTCCGAAGCGATTCGTGCCAATCAGGCCATCGCCGCCTGCGTGCGCGCCGGGCTGGCCTCGGCCGGGCTGCCGGAAGACGCCGTGCAGGTGATCGAGACCACCGACCGCGCTGCCGTGGGCGAGTTGATTACCCACCCCGAGTATGTGGACGTGATCGTGCCGCGTGGCGGCAAGGGCCTGATCGAGCGCATCAGCCGCGACGCCCGGGTGCCGGTGATCAAGCATCTGGACGGCAACTGCCACGTCTATATCGACGACCAGGCGGATGAGGACAAGGCCCTGCGGGTGGCGATCAACGCCAAGACGCACCGCTACGGCACCTGCAACACCATGGAAACCCTGCTGGTGGCCGAAGGCATTGCCGAACGCATCCTGCCGCCCCTGGCGGCGGCCTATGCCGAGGCGGGCGTGGAACTGCGCGGCTGCGAGCGTGCCTGCGCAATTATCGGCGACATGAAGCAAGCCGTGGACGCCGACTGGTACGAGGAATATCTGGCCCCTGTGCTGGCTGTAAAAATCGTCAGCGGGCTGGATGAAGCGATTGAGCATATCAATCACTACAGCTCCGCCCATACAGAAAGCATTATCACCGAGAACTACACCCGCGCCCGCCGTTTCCTCGCGGAAGT
>PNLU01000072.1 GCA_013823245.1 Alcanivorax sp. | reverse complement strand
GGCGGGTAAGGGTTTTCTGGACCTTCGAGAGGCATGGATGCCGAACGAGAGCTTACAGGGACGTACTCGCAGCGTGTCCAGAAAACCCTTACCCGCCCCCCGAGGGCCACAACCACCACAAAAAAACAGAATGGAAAAAAACCAACAAGCTACTTCTTCTTGCCAGGCGCAATAAACTTCATCAGGGTCATGAACCACATCAGCTGCCCCGGATCGCCTTCGATACGGATCTTGCCCTGCTGCATCCCTTCCATGAACGCCATCTGGTTTTTGCTCGCTCTCTGCAACGTCGCGAACGCATAAGCCGCATCGGCAAAGCTGAGCGTAACCGTCGGCGCCGGATGGATACCGCCGCCCACACGCACACGGCCCGGCTCAAAATGGAACCAGCGCGCCGGAGCGCCCGCCTTGGTACGCCACTGCATCAGCACATTGCGGTTTTCCAGCTGCTTGCGGAATTCCGCATTGCGCCAGGCAAGCCAGCGCAAGCGCCAGCCAAGAACGAGCAATACCAGCCAGAATTTCATGTGCTTCTCCCTTCGCCGGTTCAGGCAAGCAGCGGCGGCAGTTCCTTGTTGAGTTTCATTTTTTCACTGCACGCCTCGCCGGTCAGCGCGTAACCGCGCAACTGACCGTCGGCATCGCGGAACAACGCCCGCACGTTATGGCCGTCGGCCTCGATGTCCCAGTCGCCTTCAACACCCTGCGGCGGTACCACGCATACCACCGGGCACGCCGGGGTCTTGATGGTCACTGGCATGACGCCGTAGCTCACCGGGGTTTCGTTGCCCGCCAGCGTCTGCGCCAGCGCGCGGGACGCCGCCATCAGCGGCAGCACGTACAACAGTACATGGCCTTCCACTTCGGCGCAGTCGCCCAGTGCATAAATATCCGGGTCGCTGGTGCGAAGCGTCTGGTCGGTGCAGATGCCGCGGTTGACCTTGAGCCCGGCCTGCTCGGCCAGGGCGATGCGCGGACGCAGGCCCACCGCGGACAAGACACGGTCGGCGTCCACGGTACTGCCGTCGGACAGGGTCGCACGCACGCCGCCGCCCGCCGCGTCCACGCGCTGCACATAGGGTCCGAAGTGGAACGTCACGCCTTGCTCAGTCAGTGCGTCGGACACCGCCTTCGAGGCCGTCTCGGGCAGGAAGGTCGGCAGGCAGCGGCCCACCGGTTCCACCACATGCACCTTGAAGCCGCCGTTGGTGAGGTCGTTGGCAAATTCGCAGCCGATCAGGCCGCCACCGACGATCAGAAGGGTCTTCATGCCCTCTACGGCTGCGCGGAAGCGGCCGTAATCTTCCAGATCATTGACGGTGTAGACCTTGTCCAGGCCATCGCCTTCGACCGGCGGGCGGAACACATCTGCGCCCCAGGCCAGCACCAGCTTGCTGTAGGGCAGGCGCTCGTCACCGATCAGTACCGCATGGCCGTCACGGTCGATGCCGGTCACGGTGACATGGGTGCGCAGGGTGATACCGAACTGTTCAGCGATCTTCTCCGGGCCCGTCATCGCCAGTTCATCGGCGCTCTTGCCCTTGGTGAAGCCGGTGGACAGCATGGGCTTGGAGTAGTTACGACCATCGTCCGCAGTCAGCATGACGATGGGCGTGTCCTTGTCCAGCTTGCGCAGTTCCTTGACCAGGTTGAAACCGGCCAGGCCACTGCCGATGACGACGATGGGGGCCGTCATCAGATTTCTACCATTTCGAAATCATCCTTGGAGACGCCACAGTCGGGGCAAACCCAGTCGTCCGGCACATCTTCCCAGGCGGTGCCCGGCGCGATGCCCTCTTCTGGCAGGCCTTCAGCTTCGTCATAGATGAAGCCGCATACCACACATTCCCACTTTCTCATGGTTGACCCTCTCTGTGCCGCATCGGTACCCGTTCTGCAGGTCCGGCGGATGCTGTTATCCGGGGGGAACGGGCTGTTTCAAACGGTCGTTCGATCAGCCCCGCTCGGAGAGGGGCCTAAACTAGCCATGCCACCGTGAAAAATCAATGACGTTACGGTCAGCGTCGGACAAAGAAGCGTGGCCCCGGAGCAAGCGCTGGCGCGGCTTGCCAAGGCGCTCCGGCTGATGCAAAGTGCCTCGGCGCCGGGCCAACACCCGCGCGCTGCCTCCGCTTCGCTGGCGCGCCGCGCCAGCCCGTTTACGGGATACGATGTGCGCCAGTTTGCCCCCAGCCCCTGGCTTGCCGCCGACCAGCCCCGCTGGCAACCGCTGTCGCGTGTACGGGCACCGGCGCCGGTCACCGGCTGGCTGGCGGATGCAGGGTCGCTGACCCATCGTCTGCGCAAGCTGGGCGACTTCCGTGTGCACCCGTTGCAACAGCGCATCGCGCCTCCCACGGCTCAGGAGGCGCGCCTGCTGGGGTTGCCGCCCCGCCGGGCCGCGTTGATCCGGGAGGTCTGCCTGCATGTGGATGATGTGCCGGTGGTCTATGCCCGCAGTGTCTTGCCGCTGGCCTCACTGCGCGGGGCCAACCGGGTGCTGGGCCATATGGCGCGGCGCTCTTTGGGCGCGGAGCTGTTTCGCCGCCCCGGGGCGCAGCGCTGCGCAGTCTGGGCCGCCACCTTCCCGCCCGAGACACTGCCCGTTGCGGCGGGTGACATGCCGGCATGGGGTCGCCAGTCGCTGTTCCGCAAACGTGGCCAGCCGCTGCTGGTCGCCGAAGTGTTCCTGTCCGCGCTCTGGCCACTCAGCGATCGCGCCACCGCGCCCTGAGACGGGGTCGACGCCGCGGCTACCCCGGGCACCCGTGCTTCTTTATGATGGCGTCTCACTTCGCTGCTTTACCGCTACGAGATCACAAGGACGCTCATGCTCGACGCTCTGCAACACCGCGCCCCCCGCCTCTGGCCCTGGCTGCAACTGATGCGCCTGGACCGGCCCATCGGCACCTTGCTGCTGTTGTGGCCGACACTGTGGGCGGTGTGGATTGCCGGGGCGGGCAACCCGTCGGCGCGCACCATCATCGTCTTCACACTGGGTGTGATCGTGATGCGCGCGGCAGGCTGCGTGATCAATGACTACGCTGACCGGAATTTCGATGGCCATGTGAAGCGCACCCAGGCACGGCCGCTGGCCACCGGCGCACTGCGCGGGCGCGATGCACTGATGCTGTTTGCCGGGTTGATGGTGATCGCGCTGATTCTGGTGCTGCAGCTCAACCGCTTTACCTTTTACCTGGCCTTCGGCGGGGCGGCACTGGCCATCATCTACCCGTTCATGAAGCGCTTTACCTTCCTGCCACAACTGTTCCTGGGCGCCGCCTTTGCCTGGGCGATTCCGATGGCCTTTGCCGCTGAAACGGAAACCCTGCCGGCGGCAGCGTGGCTGATCTTTGTCGCCAAGCTGCTGTGGACCGTGGCTTATGACACCCAGTACGCCATGTGCGACCGGGAAGATGATCTCAAGGTGGGCATCAAGAGCACGGCGATCCTGTTCGGCGAGGCCGACCGGCTGATCATCGGCGTGCTCCAGGTGCTGACCCTGTGGCCGCTGTGGCTGCTGGGCCGGGGCCTGGATTTCGGCTGGACCTGGTACCTGGGGCTGGCCGTGGCAGCGGGGCTGTTTGTCTATCAGCAATGGCTGATCCGTGATCGCCAGCCGGAGGGCTGCTTCCGTGCCTTCCTGAACAACCAGTGGGTCGGCGCGGCCCTGTTTGCCGGTCTGTGGTTGCAGTATCTGTAGGATGTACCGCTGATCGCGCCACTGTCATATGCTTGTCATGAAACGGCCATCTAATGGGCGCATGTACAAAGCAGAGCAGATGCTGTCATGAGCAAGCACACCATACTGATCGTTGACGATGAGCCGGCCATCCGCGAGATGGTCGCCGTCGCCCTGGAGATGGCTGATTTCGATGTGCTGGAGGGCGAAAATGCCCAGCGTGCTCACGAGATCATTGTCGATGAGCGCCCGGCGCTGGTCCTGCTGGACTGGATGCTGCCGTCAGTGAGTGGCATTGAGCTGGCGCGTCGCCTCAAGCGTGACGAGAGCACCAGCGAAATCCCGATCATCATGCTCACCGCGAAGAGCGAAGAGGACAACAAGATCCAGGGGCTGGACGTGGGCGCGGATGATTACATCACCAAGCCGTTCTCCACCCGCGAGCTGATTTCCCGGATCAAGGCGGTGCTGCGCCGCAGCAGCGTGGGCGCTGCCGACAAGGCCATCGAGGTCGACGGCCTGTGCCTGGACCCGATCAGCCACCGCATCACCGCCAACGACGAACCCGTGGACATGGGGCCCACCGAGTACCGCCTGCTGGAGTTCTTCATGAGCCACCAGGAACGCGCTTACTCACGCACCCAGTTGCTGGATCAGGTCTGGGGCGCCAACGTGTACGTGGAAGATCGCACCATCGACGTGCACATCCGCCGCCTGCGCAAGGCGCTGGCCCCGTATGACTTCGACCGCTTCATCCAGACCGTGCGCGGCACCGGCTACCGGTTCTCGACCAAGACCGCCCGCGCCTGATCCGCCCGCTGAAATCGGGCTGCCAACAGGTTGCAACCGGCCTGGCACAGGCATGACACGGAAGTGGCCGTACATTTGCGTACAATAGCGGACACCCGACCCGCATGGAGAGTCAGCCGGTGACCCCCACCGTTCGCCAGGAGCTACGCCGCATCACCCTGATCATACTGGCCGGTGCCGGGCTGTCCCTGATGCTGGACAGCCTGTGGCCAGTGCTGATGGCGACAGCGCTCTGCCTGATATTCAACCTCCGCCAACTGATGCGCCTGAGTCACTGGGTCGTGACCTATGAACAAGGCAAACCGCCCCCGGAGAGCCAGGGAGCGTGGGGCGATCTGTTTGATCGCCTGTATCACCTGTTGCGGCGCGAAAAAGCAGCCCGTGATGAACTCGAATTCCTGATTACCCGGGCAGAAACCTCCATCACGGCGTTGCGCGACGCCATTGTCGTTGTCGACCGCCAGGGCCGCATCGAGTACTGGAACCGGGCCGCAGACCGGCTGCTGGGCTTCAAGGCACCGCACGACAAGCAACAGACACTGACCAACCTGATTCGTGACCCGCGCTTTGCCGCCTACCTCAAGGACGGCAATTTCGAGCATCCGCTGGCGTTACCCGCCCCGAACGACGAGCACCGCATGCTCGAGTTCACCATCACCCGCTTCGGTGCCGGGGACTGGCTGGTGATTGTGCGCGACGTGACGCGGCTGCATAACCTGGAACAGATGCGCAAGGATTTCGTCGGCAACGTCAGCCATGAACTGAAAACCCCGCTGACGGTGCTCAAGGGTTACCTGGAGACCCTGCTGGATTCGGTTCCCGCCGAACAGAAACGCGTTCATCGGGCGCTGATCCAGATGAACCAGCAAAGCCTGCGCATGGAAGCCCTGGTGAATGATCTGCTGTTGCTGGCACGTCTGGAGGGCACCGAAGCCGAACACGACAATGAGCGCCAGGCACTGGCCCCCATGTTGCGCCGACTGCGGCAGGACGCCCTGGCCATGGCCCCGGACAAGCAGCAGGATGTGCAACTGGAAGTCGCACCGGGTGCAGGCCTGCTTGGCAACGGTGCCGAGCTGCACAGTGCCTTCGCCAATCTGGTGACCAATGCCGTCAAATATACGCCCGCAGGCGGCCACATCCGCATTCGCTGGTGGGAAGACGACCAGGGCGGCCACCTGTCGGTGACCGATGACGGCGTCGGCATCGAGGCCCAGCATATTCCGCGCCTCACCGAACGCTTCTATCGGCCGGACTCCAGCCGCGTCACGCAAACCGGCGGCACCGGGCTCGGCCTGGCCATCGTCAAGCACGTCCTGCTGCGTCACGACGGCCAACTGGACATCCGCAGCACACCCGGCCGGGGCAGCACCTTTACCTGTCATTTCCCCAGCCACCGGCTGGCCAGCGAAGAAGCGGCCACGTCGAGCCCGGCATGACCCTGCTGCTGCCGCTTTTTTTCCTGATTGCGATTCTGTTTGCCGCCGTGGGGCATGCCGGGGCCTCCGGCTACCTGGCCGTGATGGCGCTGTACGATGTACCTCCCGAGGTAATGCGGCCTGCCGCGCTGATCATGAATATCGTGGTGGCCAGCATTGCAGCCATCCGCTACCTGCGCGCGGGCCTGTTCAATGCGCGTCTGTTCTGGCCCCTGGCGCTGTGCGCCATTCCGCTGGCGTTCCTGGGCGGCCTGATCACGCTGCCCGCAGGCGGCTACCGCCCACTGGTTGCCCTGGTGCTGTTATGGGCGGCCATACAGTTATGGCGCCACCCGGCAGACCCACCCGCTGCGACGATGCGCACCCCCTCACTGCCCCTGTTGCTGGGCGCTGGCGGCGCCCTGGGCCTGCTCTCCGGGCTGACAGGCGTCGGCGGCGGTATCTTCCTGAGCCCGTTGCTGCTGCTGGGTCGCTGGAGCCCCACCCGGGAGGTGTCCGGTGTGGTGGTGCTGTTCGTGCTGTGCAATTCGCTGGCGGGGCTGGCCGGGGTGCTGGCCAGCGGCACCCCATTGCCAAGCCAGGCCGCCTGGTGGGCACTGGCTGCCGCTGCGGGTGGCCTGCTGGGCGCTGAGCTGGGCGCCCGGCGCCTGGGCGTGCCGATCATACGCCGCCTGCTGGTGCTGGTGCTGCTGGTGGCCGCCTTCAAGATGTCCGGGCTCTGACCTGCTATGCTCGAAGCACGCAGGATCATTTTTCACGCAAGACGATTGTGAGGGGAGAAGCAGCGTGGACCGACGTGATCGTTTGGCACGACACCTGAAGCTGGCCACACTACTGGCGTTGTCATCGCTGGTTTCACCACTCACCTTCGCCAAAGCCGCCGAACACCATGAAAGCGGCCGACCGCCGATTGATACCGAGGCCGCGCTGAAGGCCATTCGCCAGGCGGACTTCGCGGAACCCATCTATGTAGAATCACGGGAAGAAAACAATCAGGTCCAGGGCGGCATCTATGTGTTGATCGATGTCCCGTTCAGCACCCTGCGGCAAAAACTGGCCGACAAGCGCAGCTGGTGCGAAATCATTTTCCTGCACTTCAACATCAAGGCCTGCGTGCTGGACATGAACAGCGAACCCACGCGGGTCAGCATCTACAGCGGCCGCCTTTATTATCAGAGCCCGGAAGAGGCTACGCGCAACGACTATGTCTTCGAGACGTTCAGCTTCAGCGAAAATTATCTGAACACCGTGCTGCACGGACCAGACGGACCTTTCGGCACGCGTGATTACCGCATTGTCATTCAGGCCGTCCCGGTGGATGAATACACCTCACTGGCCCATGTCAGCTATTCGCTGCACTACAATATGGCGACCCGTGTTGCGCAGCGCATCTATTTTGCGTCAGCCGGGCGTCACCGTATCGGTTTCAGCAAGGAAGGCAGCGACAACACGCCCATACGCGGGGTGCGCGCCATGGTCGAACGCAACACCATGCGGTTCTATCTGGCGTTGGAGGCCTTTCTGGCGGCTCCTGAGCCCGGTCAGCGCGAGGAAAGGCTGGCACGCTGGCACACGCTGACCCTGCAATATCCCGAGCAGCTCAAGGAACTGGATCTGGAAACTTATCTGGGCTACAAGAGCAAGGAGCGTGCGCACCAGGACACCTTGCAGAAAAATGCCGACCGTGGCGAAGGCTAGCGCCGGGTCACAACATCCACGCCAATGCCGTTCGGGTCCAGCACACTGAAATGTCGATCGCCCCAGTCTTCATCACGCAGGCTGACGGCGATCGGCACGTCCAGCGCCATGATACGGGTGTGCTCGGCATCCACGTCCGCGACATCCAGTGTCAACCAGAGACCCTGACCGGGATAGGCGCCACGAAAAGGCACGGCCTGCTGCGGCAGGTCCGGCAGCATGAAACCCAGTTCGCTGTCCCCCAGCCGTAACACAACACACCAGTCTTCATCGAACAGCACCTCCGCGCCGAACAGCCGCACGTAAAAATCCCGGCTTTCGCGCACCTTCTTTGTGATTACACCGCACCACAGATGCATGGCAACGCTCCTGCACATCCTCAGAGCCGACAGTATGGCTAGCGAGCGGCCTGCCCGGCTTGAACAAAAGCGACATGGTCCCGTCGCAGGGTGGCCGGCGTCACGCCCAGCAATTGGCGACAGGCGCGGTTCATATGACTCTGGTCCGTGTAGCCCACCGCCAGCGCGATATCTGCCAGGGACCGTTGCTGATCCGCGATCAGCCACCGCGCCAGACGACGTACCCGGCGAATACTGGCCAGCGTCTGCAGTGACACGCCGACCTGCTCCCGAAACAGGCGTTGCAGCTGACGCGCGCCGACCCCGCTGTCGGCCAGCAGGGTCTGGACAGCCAGCCCCTGGCGGAGCCCGGCTAACGCCTTGTCGACATGACCTTCCTGAACAGGGCAGCCCGCCAATTGCTGCATCAGCGCCTGATCCAGGCGCGCCGCCAGCTGGGCCGGAGATTCCCTGTGCACCGCCTCGGCCAGTGCCTCAAAAGGCAGGCAGACATGCCCGGCAGCGGGCAATGCGGCATCAGTCAGATTATCAAGGGGCAGATCCAGCAGATGCCGGGCCTGGCCGGGAGCAAAGCAGACCCCCAGATAGGTCGTGCCTGCATCGAGCGCCAACGGACAAGGCGCCGTGCTGGTGCCGTATAAAAGCACCTGCCAATGTGTTGCCGAAACCGCAAATACCAGATCAACACAACCATCTGGCAACACAGGGTAGCTGTCAGCAGTGACCGAATGGCTGATCCAGTAGTGGCTGACCCAGGGACGCAAGAAGTGGACACTCGGCAACAACAGCATGGCATCGGTCTCTGTGAATGTGCTCAGTAGTGCGGTGGAATCTCGTCTTCCGGCCGCTGCAACGTCTTGACCACATCGGACATACTGTTCAGATGCTCGATCAGGCTGCGGCAGGCTTTTTCCAGCTGGTCGATCTGTTGTTGCTGGCGTGCCACCACGCCATTGAGCGCCTGCACCAGGTCTTCCTGGTAGGCGAGTTTGGTTTCGATATCCACCAGACGATCATCGTCCATGGGCAGGTCTCCGGGTGCAGGTGCAATGGGTCCGATCAGGCCATTATGCCTGAGCACTGGCCCGGGGCGGGATTTCCCGGTATATTTCCGGCCGTTCCGGGGGAGTAGTCGCTGCCCCATACAGATTGCAGAGCGTCGTCAACACACTTGCCCCACAGGGCATGGCGGCGTGACCCCGCCGGCTTCGGCCGCCGGGACTGACAAGACCCGGGACACAGGCACCGCTCCGGCGGGACGGGTGCCTGTGTCCCGTGTCCATTATTCAGTCCCGCCCCTGGATCAATAATCATGCTGGCCGAAGCCTTTGTCATCTCTACCGCGCTGATTGCCATCGGGGAAATCGGCGACAAGACACAACTTCTCTCGTTTGCCCTCGCGCAGCGTTACCGCGCGCCGTGGCTGATCCTGTCGGGCATCCTGCTGGCCACCCTGCTGAATCATGGCTTGTCTGTCTGGCTTGGCGCCCTGCTGGCGGGGTGGCTGCCCACCCGGTTACTGATCTGGCTGCTGGGCGGCAGCTTTATCGTGCTGGGCTTGTGGATGCTGATCCCGGACAAGGACGAGGAGATTGATAACCGCCGCCGATGGGGCGCTTTCACGGCGGCGTTTGTGCTTTTTTTCCTGGCGGAAATCGGCGACAAGACGCAGGTAGCCACCGTGGCCCTGGCCGCGCGATTCCCCGAGGACTACTGGGCGGTACTCAGCGGCTCCACGCTCGGCATGGTCGCCGCCAATGTGCCGGTGATCTGGCTCGGCGCCCGCCTCACCAGCCCGCGCATCGAAGCCTGGGCGCACCGCATCAGCGCCGCGCTGTTTATCCTGTTCGGCGTGCTGACGCTCACAGGGCTGTAAACCTCAAAGGGCCCGCTGATTGACGCGGGCCATGAGCTGTTCGGCCGTTTCCTTGCGCTCGGAGTAGCGATCCGTGAAATAGTCACTGCGGTCGCGGGTCAGCAGGGTAAACTTCATCAGCTCTTCCATGACGTCCACGACGCGGTCGTAGAACGGCGACGGTTTCATGCGGTCGTTGTCGTCGAATTCCAGGTATGCCTTGGGCACTGAAGACTGGTTCGGAATGGTCAACATACGCATCCAGCGACCCAGTACCCGCAACTGATTGACCGCATTGAAAGACTGGGAGCCGCCGCACACTTGCATCACCGCCAGCGTCTTGCCCTGCGTGGGGCGCACTGCGCCCAGTGACAGCGGGATCCAGTCGATCTGCGTCTTCATGATGCCGGTCATGGCGCCGTGTCGTTCTGGCGAACACCAGACCATGCCTTCACTCCAGGTCACCAGTTCGCGCAGCTCAGCGACTTTCGGGTGACTGGCGTCTTCGCTGTCCGGCAACGGCAAGCCGGCAGGATTGAACACGCGGGTTTCTGCGCCCATGGCCTGCAAAAGGCGCGCTGCCTCCTCGACCACCAGGCGGCTGAACGAACGCTGCCGCAATGACCCGTAGAGCAGCAATATACGTGGCCTGTGCGACGAGGGCGTGGCCTGGAAGACCTGCTCGCTGGTCGGCACCGCAAAGCTGTCACGATCGAGATTCGGAAGGTCAATATCCTGCATGGTGAAGGGCCTCAGGATTGCTGTTCAACGGGGCGGCCCGACGGCTCGTCGTCGAACCAGTGACGGGTGCGATTGGCCAGCGCTACCAGCGTCAGCATCACTGGCACTTCCACCAGCACACCCACCACGGTGGCCAGCGCGGCACCGCTGTGCAGACCAAACAGGGAAATCGCCACGGCCACCGCCATCTCAAAGAAATTGGAGGTGCCGATCAGCCCGGCCGGTGCGGCCACGTTATGTGGCAGCCTGAGCAGCTTGGCGCCGCCATAGGCAATGATGAAGACACCGTAGCTCTGGATCAGCAGCGGCACGGCAATCAGCAGAATCACGAAGGGTTCGCTGATGATGGTCGGCGCCTGCAGGCCGAACAGCAATACGACGGTGCCGATCAGGCCGACGATCGACCAGGGTTTGACCCGGGCCAGAAAGGTGCTGACCGCCGCATCACCGCCGCGCTGTTCGAGCATTCGCCGGGTCAGCACACCGGCGACAAGCGGCAGGACCACATACAGTCCCACCGACAACAACAGGGTTTCCCATGGCACCGTGATGTCGGTAATGCCGAGCAGGAAGGCGGCCAGAGGCGCAAAGGCAAAGATCATGATGATGTCGTTGATCGACACCTGGACCAGGGTGTAGTTGGGGTCGCCCTTGGTCAGCTGACTCCAGACAAACACCATGGCAGTACAGGGCGCCACGCCCAGCAGGATCATGCCAGCGATATATTCATTCGCCGAAGCCGGGTCTACCAGATCAGCAAACAGTACGCGGAAAAACAGCCAACCCAGCGCCGCCATGGTGAAGGGCTTGATCAGCCAGTTGACCACCAGCGTCAGCCAGATGCCTTGGGGCTGACGGCGAATATCACGCATCGCGGTGAAATCCACCTGCACCATCATCGGGTAGATCATGGCCCAGATAAATACCGCCACCACCAGATTGACGTGGGCATACTCCAGCCCGGCCACCCCTTCAAACAGCGCCGGGACGGCCAGCCCCAGCAGCAACCCACCGAGAATGCCCAGCGCGACCCAGACACTCAGAAATCGCTCGAAAACACCCATTCCGGAACCTCTGTGATCAGTCGCAGCGACGCTGGATATCATCCAGCTCGTGGGCCAGTTGTGCCGCGGCCATCTCTTCCAGCGGCAATGACAGCAACCGCGTAATACGGCAATGCATCTGCTGGTAGGTGAGCTCGAAGGCGCGATCAATCACCGCTTGGTCGCCCTCGACATGGGCCGGGTCCGGCACACCCCAATGGGCTTTCAGGGTCTGGCCCAGCCAGACCGGGCAGCTCTCCCCGGCGGCGTTGTCACACACGGTAATCACCAGATCAAAATCCTGGCCTTCGAACGCATCCCAGGAATCCGAGGTCGGGTTAGCCATCGGCACATCGTGACGCGCCAGCACGGCCAGTGCGTGGGCATTCACCTTGCCGGTGGGTTGACTGCCCGCGCTGAACGCCTGAATCCGGCCCTCGCCCAGGTGATTGGCCAGCCCTTCGGCAATGATCGAACGGCAGGAATTGCCGGTGCACAGGAACAGAATACGCAGGGGTAACTGCATGACGCCTCCTCAGGCAGTGGCGGCCACAGGGCAACAGCCCTCGGCACGGGTCATCAGGTCAGCGTTGGCGTCGGCAGCAGCCAGGCATAACTCGTCGAGCACCCGGGCCGCCCAGTCCGGCAACGCCGGATTGAGCCGGTAGTGCACCCATTGCCCGGCGCGACGGTCACTGACCAGGCTGCACTGGCGTAGCTGGGCCAGATGCCGTGACACGGTGGACTGCGGCAGCGCCAGTGCGCTGACCAGGTCGCAGACGCACAGTTCACCGAAGCGATGCAGCAACAGCATGGCGCGCAGGCGCGTCTCGTCGCCGAGGCACTTGCACAGCATGGCCGGGGTGAGTGACAGGGATGTGGCGGGCACGGCAACTCCTGCGGCGGCTTATTGCATCCATATATTCGGATAAGCGGATATATCAGTCAAGCCTCAGGTGCAAATGAGCCCCGCAGGGCGGATTTCATCCGGACTGCGGGGCGCCGACAGGGAGGCCTGTTATTTGCCGTTGCGAACCTGTTCCTGCATTTTTTCACTGCTGATGTGGCGCACATCCTTGCCTTGCACCAGATACACCACCTGCTCGCAAATATTGCGCGCGTGGTCACCGATCCGTTCCAGGGAGCGCAGCGTCCACATGACATTCAGCACCCGGGTGATGGAGCGCGGATCTTCCATCATGAAGGTCACCAGTGAACGCATCGCGCTGCGATACTCCAGATCCACGGTGTCGTCTTCGGCAGCGACTTCTACGGCCTTGTCCACATCAAAACGGGCAAACGCATCCAGCGCGTCGTGCAGCATGCGGCGCACATGATTGCCGATATGGCGTGCTTCCACGTAACCGCGCGGCGACTCGCCTTCTTCGGCCAGCTGGATCGCCAGGCGGGCAATCTTCGCTGACTCGTCACCGATCCGCTCCAGATCGGCCACCGCTTTGGAGATGGCCACGATCATGCGCAGGTCAGAGGCCGCAGGCTGGCGCAGCACGATGATTCGCGAACATTCTTCGTCGATCATCATTTCCAGCTTGTTGATACGGTCTTCCACCAGCAGGACGTTTTCCGCCATACCGGAGTCGCCCTTGAGCAGCGCATCCAGGGAATCGGCCGCCTGCTTTTCCACCAGGCCGCCCATCTCCATCAGGTGATTGCGCACGGTGGACAGGTCCTTGTTGAAGGCCTGGGAAATATGATGCTGATAAGTATCCTTGTCCATGATCCGCTCTCTCTGTCAGGCCGGCTCAGCCGTAGCGGCCGGTAATGTAGTCTTCGGTCCGCTTCTTCGACGGGTTGGTGAACAGCGAATCGGTATCGCCGTATTCCACCAGCTCACCCATATACATGAAGGCAGTGTAGTCGGACACTCGCGCGGCCTGCTGCATGTTATGGGTCACGATCACGATGGTGTACTGCGATTTCAGTTCGTTGATCAGCTCTTCAATCTTCAGTGTCGAGATCGGGTCCAGCGCCGAGGCCGGCTCATCGAGCAGAATGACTTCCGGCTCGATAGCGATGGCGCGGGCAATCACCAGACGCTGCTGCTGACCACCCGACAGGCCAAATGCGTTATCGTCCAGACGATCCTTAACTTCATCCCACAGGGCGGCACCGCGCAGGGACTTTTCCACCACCTCGTCCAGAACGCGCTTGGACTTGACCCCTTGCAGGCGCAGGCCATATGCGACGTTTTCATAGATCGTTTTCGGGAATGGGTTTGGCTTCTGGAATACCATGCCGATGGAGCGGCGCAGCTCGGCCACGTCCACGCCCCGCGCATAGATATCCTTGTCATCCATCAGGATCTTGCCTTCGATACGGCAGATGTCCACCAGATCGTTCATCCGATTGAAGCAGCGCAGCAACGTGGATTTGCCACAGCCGGAAGGGCCGATAAAGGCTGTTACCTTCTTCTCCGGAATCGTCAGGTTGATGTTTTTCAGCGCCTGATCATTGCCGTAATAGAGGTTCAGATGCTGGACATCCAGCTTGATGGTTTCGTTGGCCAGGTTCAGATGCGGCGCATCACCCTTGCGCAGCTCGCCGGCGTTGAACCCGTGGGTGATGTGCTCGCGTGACGTCATGGCCTTGTTCCCGCTCTGTTCAGTGTTTTCGTCTGACATGTCTTTGCTCCCCGGCGATCTTCAGTCCGAATCAGCGCGGTACTTCTCGCGCAGTCGGTTACGGATGCTGATCGCCGTCAGGTTCAGCACCACGATGATTCCCACCAGCACCAGCGCGGTGGCGTAGACCAGCGGCCGGGCCGCCTCGGCATTCGGGCTCTGGAAGCCGACATCATAGATGTGGAAGCCCAGATGCATGATCTTGCGATCCAGATGGATGAAGGGGAAGTAGCTGTCGACCGGCAGGGTCGGCGCCAGCTTCACCACACCCACCAGCATCA
>PNLU01000071.1 GCA_013823245.1 Alcanivorax sp. | reverse complement strand
TGATCGACCCCTCCCCCTGTGCGGAGGCGTTGACAGCGCAGCGCGACGCCCTGGCAGCGCGACGCGCATCGCCTCGCATTCACGACGCCGCCGTGCAGGCCCGTTTCAGCAAGATCAACGAAATCAGCCAGCAGCGCACACCCTTTGCCGAGCGTATCGCGCAGCAGCAGGCGGCCCTGCAATTGCCTGCCTACCCGACCACCACCATCGGCTCCTTCCCGCAAACCCGGGAGATTCGTGCGCTGCGCCGCGACTGGAAAAAGGGCACGCTGGATGACGCGACCTACACCGACGCCATCCGTGCGGAAATCACCCGTTGTATCCGTTTCCAGGAACAGGCCGGGCTGGACGTGCTGGTGCACGGCGAACCGGAACGTAACGACATGGTGGAATACTTCGGCGAGTTACTGGACGGCTTTGCCTTCACGCAAAACGGCTGGGTACAGAGCTACGGCTCCCGTTGCGTGAAACCGCCGGTGATTTTCGGCGACGTCTCACGCCCGGCGCCGATGACTGTGGAATGGACGGCTTATGCCCAGTCGCTCTCTGACAAACCCGTCAAAGGCATGCTGACCGGCCCGGTGACGATCCTGCAATGGTCGTTCGTGCGCGATGATCAACCGCGCCAGCGCACCTGCGAGCAACTGGCGCTGGCCCTGCGCGACGAGGTAAATGATCTTGAGGCGGCCGGCATTCAGGTGATCCAGATTGATGAGCCCGCCTTCCGCGAAGGGCTGCCGCTGCGGCAGGCAGACTGGGCGGCCTACCTGGACTGGGCCGTGGCCTGTTTCCGCCTGAGCACCACCGGCGTGCGCGACACCACCCAGATTCACACACACATGTGCTATTCGGAGTTCAACGACATCATTGAAGCCATTGCGGCGCTGGATGCGGATGTAATCACCATCGAGACATCCCGTTCGAACATGGAACTGCTGGAGGCGTTCGAGCAATTCCATTACCCGAACGACATTGGCCCGGGCGTTTACGACATCCACTCACCCAACATTCCCGAAGTAGACTGGATGGTGAACCTGATGCGCAAAGCAGCCCGACAGTTGCCCGCCGAGCGCTTGTGGGTCAACCCGGATTGCGGCCTGAAAACACGCGGCTGGCCAGAAACCGAAGCGGCCCTGCTGGCCATGGTGGAAGCAGCACGCCAACTGCGCACCGCCGCCTGAGATAACCAGAACGAAATCGGGGGTCAAAGAAATCGGGGGTCAGGTCTCACATTTCACATGAAATGGGAAATGTGAGACCTGACCCCCGATTTACGATTTATCAGGTGAGGGCGGCTTCGCGGGCCCATTCGCAGCGTACGCGCAGGGGTTCGTCGCCGGGTTCGTGGCAGACGTCGGCGCAGTCCCAGACGAAGGTGTGGTGGCCGGCCAGTTCGGTTTCCAGGTGCACGACGGCGCTCACCCAGTACATCTGCTTGAGCAGTGCCTCGAACTTGTGCAGCCAGTGCTCCCACTCGTATTCCACCGCCTGGTAGGACATACCGAAGTGGATCACCTGGGTCTGGAAGGTGCCGCCCATCAGATCGTCGCCCGGCACGGAAAACATTTCGCGGCACAGGAATGGCCATTCATCCGCCTGCGGCAATTGCCGGATCACGCGCCGATTCCGAACATAACTGGCCTGGCGCTGCACCTTGTCGCCGAAGGGCAGATGCTTGATGCAGCCATAGACAATCGATTCGTTATCCATCGCCATCATCCATCACTACAGGCGCCCACACTGGCGCAGCTGTCGTTCGTAGGTGTCCGACATCGACGCCACCCGTGCCGCCGCGTTGATGATGGTGCGATTGTTGCGGTAAGTGCCGCGCGAATAACCACCGTGCCCGGAGTAGTAGGCCAGATAGAGGTTGTAGGCGTCGGTCTTGGCGATGCCGTTACGCCGGTGCGACTGATCGTGATACCAGCCCACAAAATGCACCGCGTCCTTGAAGCGGGTGCGCCGTGCCCACCAGACCCGGTTGGCATCTTCCTTATACCAGTCCCAGGTGGAATTCAGAGCCTGGGCGTAGCCGAAGGCATTGGAGGGGCGACGCCAGGGAATGAATCCCAGCAATTTTTTGCGCGGCGGGCGGGCGCGCGGCTGAAAACGCGATTCCTGATAAATAGTGGCCATCATCACCGGCACCGGCACGCCGAATTCACGTTCGGCCTTGCGCGCCTGGCGGTGCCAGTTATTGAACAGGCTGCTGCGCTGATCGAAGATGGCGCAGGCATTATCGACGTTGTCCGGTGCACGCATGGCGCAGCCACTTGTCAGCGACACCAGCAACAACAACGGCAGCAGCACATATTTCATCATGAGTCAGGAGTTAACCCGTGTTCGGCCAGCAAGGCAAGCAGTGCGTCTTCGTCCAGTACCGGGATGCCAAGTTCTTCCGCTTTTTTCAGCTTGCTGCCCGCTGCTTCCCCGGCAATCACGCGGCTGGTCTTCTTCGACACTGAGCCCGCCACCTTGGCGCCCAGTTGCTCCAGCAACCCCTTGGCCTGATCTCGGGTCAGCCGCGACAGGCTTCCCGTCAGCACCAGGGTTTCTCCTGCCAGCGGCAGCGAGGCGGTCTCGCTGGCCGGGGCCCGTGCCCGCAGGGCATCGCATTGCGCCTGCGCCTGTTCCAGGCGCGCGCACCATGCAGGGTCCGCCAGCAACCGGCGTACCGCTTCCACACCCGAGGCGTTCAGACCCGCTGTCATCAGCGCCTCATCATCTGCAGCCTGCAAGGCAGCGAAGCTGCCAAAGTGCCCACCCAGCTTTTCCAGCGACGTCTGGCCGATGCCATCCAGCGGTGCCTGCAGGGCCTTGGCCGCCACCAGCAGATGTTGCAGGTCCAACTGCGCCACAAACTCGGCAGACGGCACGCCCTCACCACGGGCCTGCACACCTTGTGCCAACAGGGCGTCGATCACATCCTGATTATGCTGCTCATGAAAAAACGCCGCGATGGAGCCCGCCACCTTGTGGCCCACATCCGGCACCGCCAGCAACAGCAGCGGCTCCGCCTCACGCAGGGCCGCCAGATCGCCAAACGCCCGGGCCAGTGCTTTCGCGGTTTCCTCTCCGATCTGCATGATACCGAGGGCAAACAGCACCCGTGCCAGCGGCATCTGCTTGCTCTTTTCCAGTGCGGCCATCAGGTTCGCCGCCGATTTGTCGCCCATGCGCTCAAGCTGTGCCACCTGCCCGGCCTCGAGGCGGTACAGGTCTGCCATGGTCTTCACCAGGCCCTGGTCCACCAGTGCTTCCACCAGCTTGTCGCCCAGGCCTTCAATGTCCATCGCCCGGCGCGAAGCAAAATGCTTGATCGCTTCTTTCTGTTGGGCACCGCAGATCAGGCCGCCGGTGCAGCGGGCAATGGCTTCGCCTTCCGGGGTAAAGATTTCACTGTCGCAAACCGGACAGGTCGCTGGCAGTTGCACAGGGCGAGCGTCCGCAGGGCGCCGTTCAGTCACGACACTGACCACCTTCGGAATCACATCGCCGGCGCGGTAGATCACAACGCTGTCACCAATGCGCAGATCCAGACGGGCAATTTCATCCATATTGTGCAGGGTGGCATTGCTCACCGTAACACCGCCCACCTGGACAGGCTCCAGACGTGCGACCGGCGTGATGGCGCCGGTGCGGCCCACCTGGAATTCCACGTCGCGCAATATCGTGATTTCTTCCTGGGCAGGAAACTTGTGTGCCACAGCCCAGCGCGGTGCGCGGGAGACAAAGCCGAGTCGCTCCTGCCAGTCCAGGCGGTCTACCTTGTAAACCACCCCGTCGATGTCGTAACCAAGCCGGGCACGGCGTTCAAGAATATCGTGATAAAACGCCAGCAAGGCGCTCACGCCACGGCACTGCCGCACTTCGCGATTCACGCGGATTCCCCAGTCGCGCACCCATTCCAGCAGGTCACTGTGCCGCTGTGGCCAGTCACGGCCTTCCAGCCGGGCGACGCTGTAGGCAAAGAAGTCGAGCGGCCGTTCGGCGGCGATGCGTGAATCCAGTTGCCGCAGACTGCCCGCTGCCGCGTTACGCGGATTGGCAAACACCTTCTGCCCGGCCTCCCGCTGCCGGGCATTCAGCGCTTCGAAGCCCCGGTGGGTCATGACGACCTCGCCACGAATCTCCACCAGATCGGGCACCTCACCGCGCAAACGCAATGGCACGCTGCGCAGGGTGCGGATATTGCTGGTAATGTCTTCGCCGGTTTCACCGTCACCCCGTGTGGCGCCGCGCACCAGTTCGCCGCCCTCATACACCAGGCTCACGGCCAGCCCGTCCAGCTTCGGCTCTGCAATATAGTCAATATCGCCAGACACGCTCAGACGTTCATGAATGCGACGATCAAAGTCCGCCAGGTCGTCGTCATCAAAGGCGTTGCCCAGAGACAGCATGGGCACCTCGTGACGCACTTCCTCAAAGGCGTCCAGGGGCCGGTCTCCGACCCGCTGGGTGGGGGAATCGGCGCTGACCAGCGCCGGATATTCCGCTTCCAGCCTGCTCAGTTCGCGGAACAGGCGGTCGTACTCGGCATCCGGAACGGCCGGATCATCCAGTACGTAGTAGCGATAGCTCCAGTCATTCAGTTTGTCGCGCAGGGCCCGGGCCTGATCAAGAATATCTGCGGGCGGTACAGGCTCCGACACGTATCAGCTACCCATGTGGACGCGCATACGGCGCTCGAATTCCTGCACACGCTGGCGCATGTGTTCCATGGTCTGCGGCGTCAGCACGCTGCGCTGTTCATCCTTGAGCTCGCCATCCAGTGCGTCCGCCAGACGGCGCACGGTATCCAGCATGACTTCCAGGGCCGCCATCGGCTTGCCTGGCCCCGGCAATTTCAGGAAGAAGGTCACGCCAGCAAACTGTTCCTTTTCCATGTGATCAATATCGAAAGTGCCAGGCTCCACCGCGTTGGCCATGCTGAACTGCAGCACATCACGGTCGCCTTCACGACGATGGCAATGGAAGATATTCATGTCGCCGAAACGCAGGCCGCTTTCCAGCAGATACTGCAACAACTCACGACCGTCAAAGCGGCTGCCGCGTGCGGCAATCAGGTGAACCACGATGACTTCCATCAGGTCCGGGGCCATACGTGGCGCGGACTCGGCCCGTGCCACCGGACGCGGAGCAGGTTCTTGCTGTGCGGGTTCCTGCCGCACGGACTCCTGCTGTGCAGGCTCGTGTCGCGCAGGCTGGCGGGGGGCGGCGGGTCGTGGAGCCGGACGCGCCGCTGCGGCAGGCGCATCATCGCGGGTAGCGCGCATTGTCGGCAGCGCCTCGTCGTCCGCCTCATCGTCCACAATGTCATCCACTACCCGACGGGCTGCTCGACGCGGTGCCGAAACCGGCTCGGGCGTGTCATCCGCGACCAGGTCGTCGTCATCATCAAACAGCGGTTGTTGGGTGGCACGGGTGACGGGCGCGGGCCGCGTTTCTTCCGGCTCCATGACCAGCGGGGGTGTTTCCGCCGCTTCACGAGCCTGGCGCGCCGCATCAGCGGCTTCCTGCTCGGCGCGCTGGGCCAGCATGCGCTGTACCACGCGGGCGCCGCCCGAGGGCAGTTCCGGGTTGTGTTCCAGGGGCGCGGCGTCATCATCATCGTCGCGCTGCCGCCGGGGTTCGATCTTCATGCGCAGCGACGAGTGACGCTCGCGCAGCATGCGCCGCAGGCCATCTGCCATGATAAGCAGGATCAGGATAACCAGTATGCCAACCAGGGTCTCAAGATTCAGGCCCATAACCTTGCCTCTTCCATGTTGTGCATTGCAGCACCATCACTACAGCGCCGCCATTTCAGCGGCCTGATCCACGTCCACGGACACCAGACGTGATACACCCGGCTCATGCATGGTGACCCCCATGAGGGCACGGGCCATTTCCATGGTGATCTTGTTATGCGTGATATAGATGAACTGGACCATGTCCGACATCTCGCGCACCAGATTACAGAAGCGCCCGACGTTGGCGTCATCCAGCGGTGCGTCTACTTCGTCAAGCATACAGAACGGCGCCGGGTTCAATTGAAAAATTGAGAAAACCAGCGACAGGGCCGTCAGCGCCTTTTCACCCCCGGACAACAGATGAATGGTGCTGTTACGTTTGCCGGGCGGGCGCGCCATGATGGCCACACCGGTATCGAGCAGGTCTTCGCCGGTCAACTCCAGATAGGCATGGCCACCGCCGAAGACTTTCGGAAACAGCTCCTGCAATCCCTTGTTGATGCGGTCGAAATATTCCTTGAACCGGGTCCGCGTTTCGCGATCGATCTTGCGAATAGCATTTTCCAGTGTGCGCAAGGCATCTTCCAGATCCTCGTTCTGCCGATCCAGATACTCCTTGCGCTCGGCCTGACTCTTGTACTCGTCAATGGCCGCCAGGTTGATCTGGCCGAGGCGGCCGATGCGGGCGGCAATGGCTTCCAGTTCCTCATTCCACTGCTGCTCGCTGGCCTCTTCCGGCAGGTTCGCCAGCACGGTCTGAAGATCGAACTGCTGCTCCTGCAGCTGCTCCTGAACAGTGGTGCGACGCACCTTGATCTCCTGCCACTGCATGCGCTTGCCGTCCAGCGCAGCGCGTACTTCCTGCGCCTGCTGCTCGAACTGCTGCCGCTGGCCATCCAGATTACGCACTTCGTGATCGATGGTTTCCAGCTCGCGACGCACTTCCTGCAACCGTTGCTCGGCTTCCAGGCGCAACTCCAGTTTTTCTTCCAGTTGCGCTTTCAGTTCGATGCCCGGGTCATCGCCTTCGTCCAGTTGTTTTTCCAGCAGCGCCTTGCGCTCCGTCAGGCTGGCCACTTGTACATCCAGACGTGCCAGCCCCTGCCGCAGCGAATCTGCCTGGGTTCGTGCGCCCTGCACTTCCATCGCCAGTTGATGGGTCTGGTCGCGTTGCTGGCGCGCCTTCTGACGCGCCTCATCCAGACGCGCGCGGGCATTATCGCGATGCGACAGCAACTGCTCGCGCTGGCCGCTGTCCTGCTCCATGGCATCCAGCGCCTCGGCCAGAATGGCGCGGGCTTCTTTCAGTTGCTCCTGCTCCTGCTCTCGCTGGGCGCGGCTTTCATCCAGCTCACGACCCAGTCGCTCGCGGCGCATGGTGATCTGTTCCAGACGCACTTGCCGGGCGCTGACCTGGGCATTGATTTCGCCCAGCTCACGGTTGATACGGGTGCTCTGGCGCTGGCGTTCCTCACGCTCCTGCTCCAGTTCCTGCACCTGCTCACGACCGGCTTCCAGCGCCTCACGGTGCGCCACCACCCGGGCTTCCAGCTCCGGCACGCGGGTTTCCAGCTCTTCCAGTTCACGACGGCGGGCCAGCACGCCCGCTTCCTGATCCTGCTCACGGGCCACACGCAGCCAGTCCGGTCCCACCTGAATGCCGTCGCGGGTTACGGCGGACTCGCCCGCACCCAATTGAGTCCGCAACGCCAGCGCGTCGGCCAGGCTGTCCACGGCGTGCACCTGCCCGAGCAGCGCCGGGGCCGGGCCCGACACCAGACTGGCCAGGGTGCGCCCTGAGGCCGCGCGCGGTGCGTCACCGGGCACCAGCAGGGTCACACGGCCCTGGGTCAGATCGCCGAGCCAGGATTCCACCTGCTCCAGACCCTCTACACAGAGGCCCTGCAACGTATCACCCAGTACCGCTTCCACGGCCCGTTCCCAGCCGGCTTCAACACTCAACTGGTCGGCCAGGCGCGGACGTTCATTCAGCTGATGGCTGTTCAGCCAGTCGCTGACACTGCCGTCATCACCCATCGCCGCCTGCTGCAAAGCCTGCAATGTGGCCTGGCGGCTGGCCAGTTTTTGCAGGGTTTCGCGGTCGGCATCCAGCGCCCGACCGTGCTCGCCGTTTTCGCGGCGAATCTCACTGATCTGCTCCTGCACGGTTTCCGCGCGCATTTCTGCTTCTTCAAGCTGTTCGCGCAGTTCGGCCTGCTGGGCTTCATAACGGCGCATTTCTTCGGCCAGTGGACCCGCATCCAGGCTGCCCTGCTCCTTGCCCAGGCGGTCCATGCGATCACTCAGGCGTTCAATGGAGGTTTCCAGATGCTGGATGCGAGACTGTTCCACTTCCGCCTTGCGACGTGATTCGGCACTGCTGTGGTTGAAGGTTTCCCACTGCTGCTGCCACTGCTGCATGGCTTCTTCCGCTTCCGCCAGCGCTTCCGAGGCTTCCGCCTCCTGCTCACGCAGCAATTCCAGTTGCGGTTCCAGCTCGGCCAGCTTCTCGTCCAGCTCGGCAATGCGTTCGCCATCGCTGCTCAGGTGGCTGCTGGCTTCGCGCCAGTTTTGCTCCACCTGCATCAGCTCTTCATTCAACTGCTGCTTGCGTTCGCGCTGGTGCTGAATACTCTGCTCCAGGCGCGCCACCTCGGCGCCCAGACCATAGTAATGCTGCTGCACGGTGTTGAAACGGTCCTGCACATCCGTATGGCTGTCACGCAGCCGCTCCAGTTCGGCATCCACCCGGCGCTGCTCCGCCACCCGGGCTTCCACGGCCACTTCCAGCTCGCGCATCACATGTTCGATCTGTTCGACCTGGGTGTTCAGCGAACGCCAGCGCAGGGCGCGCACCTGAGCGCCCAGTTGCCGTTCTTCTTCCTTGTACTGCTTGTATTTTTCAGCCGCCGCAGCCTGACGCGACAGGCGCTCAAGCTGGCGCCCCAGTTCATCGCGAATATCGGTGAGGCGCTCCAGGTTTTCCCGGGTACGGCGCATGCGGTTTTCGGTTTCGCGGCGGCGCTCCTTGTAGCGGGAAATGCCTGCCGCCTCTTCGATATACACCCGCAGCTCTTCCGGCTTGGCTTCGATCAGGCGCGAAATCATGCCCTGCTCGATAATCGCATAGCTGCGCGCACCGAGGCCGGTGCCCAGGAACAGGTCGGTGATGTCCTTGCGTCGGCATTTGGTGCCGTTGAGGAAATACGCCGACTGACCGTCACGTGTCACCATGCGGCGCACAGCGATCTCGGCAAAGCTGGCGTACTCGCCACCGATCTTGCCGTCGCTGTTATCAAACACCAGCTCGATCGAAGCCTGGGCCACCGGCTTGCGGCCGTTGGAGCCGTTGAAGATGACATCGGCCATCGACTCGCCACGCAGGTGCTTGGCCGAGGATTCCCCCATAACCCAGCGCACGGCGTCGATGATGTTGGACTTGCCGCAACCGTTGGGGCCCACGACAGCGGTCAGGTTCTCCGGAAACAGGGCGGTGGTCGGGTCCACAAAAGACTTGAAGCCCGCAAGCTTGATACTTTTCAGTCGCATAGCCGTGATGAACCTGGTTCATGGCACCGCGTCCGGCGGCGCCTGTTAAATCAAAGACTTACCATACCCCGCACCGCACCTGACCGGTGCGCCCGGGAAAACGGCTAGTGTATATAAAACACGCCGGGAATGCCCTACTTGCGGCGGCGATTGCCCCAGGCAGCCTCGATCTGGCGCGCCCGCACAATGGACTCCTGGACCAGCGAGGACTGGTGCTCGGCAAACTCGCGGATGATCTCCAGGGCAGAGCGCACGTCACGGCGAAAGATGGTCTCGATGATGGCCTTGAAGAAGGCCAGGCATTCCTTCATCTCATCCTGGTCGATATGCAGTGCCATGTAGAAGGCCCGCTGGATGGCGGGCTCCAGGTTATCAAGGATGTCCTCGACAAAGGCATTGCGGGCAAACGGATACGCCAGCCCGAAGAAGGCGAAACTGTGCTCGAAGAAGGCTTCCGTATCGCGCTCTTCCACCTGGCTCTGGAGCAGGTGAATCAGCTCGATGAAGGGGTCCAGGTCATCTTCCTTCATGACCTTGATCGCCTTGCGGATCACCAGCCCCAGCAATACCTGCATGACCTCGTAGAGGCCCCGCACGTGGGCTTCGGACATGTCCTTCACCACGGCACCCCGGCGTGGCAGGATGTCGATCAGGTGGCGGCGCTGCAGGATCAGCAGCGCCTCACGAACAGAACCGCGGCTGACCTCAAGCTCGGCAGCAATGCGCAGTTCCTGAATACGGTCGCCGGGCAGCATCTCACCGCGAATAATCTGGCGGCCCAGATGCTGGGCGATCTGCTCGGACAGACTGTCGTTGGCCTTGAAACTCACCGTTATCCCTTCGATTTGTTCAACAATTCACACGCCACGGTCCAGATGCTGTCCGACTATACTACAACCGTGTGCATGTAACAGTGTCAGAAATGAAACCCGAAAGTTACCCACAGAATCTGTGGATAACTCTGTGCGTAATAGTGTGACAAACCGGCGAAAGGCCGTTGAACGGCGGCCAGCCGTCAAAATGACGAAAAAGTGCTCAAAAGATAAATCTTATGTTTTTCATGGGGTTACACATTCCCCCGGGGAAATCAAGAGGTTACGACATGATGCTGAAACATTCGTGAAATATGCTCAAAAGCTGTGCAAAACTTCGTCGTCCCACTGCACCTTTCCGGGTCGAATCCGGGTCGGAAAGGCGCATCCCGGGGCCCAGCGCCCACCGCGGCCGTCAGCGGCGCAGGCTCAGCGTCACGCCCAGAGTCAGTTGCGGTTCAGCATCCAGATCATGGCGGCGGCGCTTGGCCTCGGTGTCGCACTGCGCTGAGGGGCGGTAATCGCCGCAATCCAGTGGCTCCAGCACGGCAACGCCAGCACTGAGGGTCAAACGCAGGTAGTTGCCCACCCACTGATGCCCCATTTCGGCCCCCAGGCCCAGGCGTTCATAACGCTTCTCGCCACCCAGGTCGCCCGCCACCACGCCCCCAAAGAAGCCATTGGTCACGGTGGTGCCGCCATCCAGGCGGCGGCGCATGCCCAGTGCCCAGCGGATATCGTCTTCCTGGAAGCCCTGGTTGCCGATGTGCGCACCGGGCAGCACCCAGGCGGAGGTGCGGCGCCAGGCCCATTCGATATTCGGGCCGACCACGCCATTGAGGAAACCGGCACCCACCAGCAGTTCGGCACGGGCAAAGCCCGGCGACAGCAGCAGCGCCAGCAGGAATACGCGGATCAGGGTCACGGGAGCGTCCTCGTTATTGTTGTTATGAGCTGTTGTTATCAGCTGTGGGCACTTATTGTGAGCAAGCGGCCGATGGATGACAAGCCGCCCGCCGGATCAGACGGCGGGCGGCGGCAACTGGCGCACATTCACTACGCCGTCAATGGCGGCAATACGTGCCAGCACCGCCGGGTCAGGCGCCGTCTCCAGGTCGAGCAGATTGTAGGCGATGTCTTCGCGGCTCTTGTTGAGCATGTCGATGACATTCAGCTCGGCATCCGCCAGCACCGACAACACGTGCCCGAGCATCTTCGGCACGTTGCGATTGGTCACCGCCAGCCGCACGCCACCGTTGCGCTCCAGCACCAGGGTCGGGAAGTTCACGGCGTTGACGATATTGCCGTGCTCGAGAAAGTCGATCAGTTGATCTGCGGCCATGCGCGCGCAATTCTCTTCGGATTCGCCAGTGCTCGCCCCCAGGTGCGGTGTCGCCACCACGCCCGGCACGCCCTGCAACAGCGTCGAGGGAAAATCTGTCAGGTAGCGCCGCAGCCGCCCGGCTTGCAGGGCTTCCAGCGCGGCGTGATCGTCAACGATGCCATCACGGGCAAAATTCAGCAGGCAGGCGCCGGGGCGCAGCGCGCCCAGCGCATCCGCATTGATCAGATGGCGGGTGGCCGGCAACAGGGGCAGATGCAGACTGATGTAATCGGCCCGGGCCATCAATGCCGCCAGGCTGTCCATGCGCCCCACCTGGTTCGGCAGCCGCCAGGCCGCCTCCACCGACAGTGCCGGGTCATAGCCAATCACCCGCATACCCAGTGCCAGGCCCATTTCTGCAACCTTCGAGCCGATGGCACCCAGCCCGACGACGCCCAGCGTGCGCCCGGCCAGCTCACGGCCGAGGAACTGCTTCTTGCCCGCCTCGACGGCGGCGTGCAGCGCGCTGTCGTCATGAATCTCCAGACCGCGCACCCAGTCGATGCCCTCCAGGATGCCGCGCGACCCGAGCAGCAGCGCCGCCAGCACCAGCTCCTTGACGGCATTGGCGTTGGCGCCCGGGGTGTTGAACACGGGGATACCCGCCTGCGTACAGGCGGCCACGTCAATGTTGTTAACCCCGGCACCGGCCCGGGCCACCGCCTTCAGCCCCTCACTGAGCGCATCCGCACCCAGCGGGTGGGAGCGCAGCAGAATGGCATCCGGCTGACTGAATTCGCTGGCCACCTCGTAGCGGTCGCGGGCAAACCGGTCCAGGCCGGACACGGCGATCTGGTTGAGCGTCTGGATATGAAACATCAAAACTCCCTGTGTCAGATGACCCTCATATGGGGATGTCATCAATACGATCAGCGACCCGGTCGATGGAGGCGTTGGCCTCCCGGAAGACATCGTTGATCGGGTTGCCCACCACCGGCAATATCGACAGTGTCGATCCCACGACCGTCCCCGCAGAACCGACCAGCCGCATGGGCGTGGTCACGATCTTGGTCAGGACACACCCGGAAAGCAGACTGACCATCAGGCTCAACAGCATTATTCTTGTCAGCGTTTTCATTATTCACCTGTTCGTTATTGTTATGGGTCTTGCATGGTTATTAAGTGACCAATTCAAAACCAGGCACAGGCCTGATAGCAAGCGCCGCGCGCAGGAATACGACCAAGTGCACAACATGTGCACCTGCAAAGGGAACTGCTCCCCGGATGGGGAGCATGGGAAAGGGGAAACCGGGAAGGCAGAACAGGAAAAGGAGGCGGAGGATCAGTATTCGAAGGTCATACCCAGACGGCGACCCACTTCCTCGTAGGCCTCCACGACGCCACCGAGCCCCTGGCGGAAGCGGTCCTTGTCCAGCTTCTCGCGGGTCTCGGCATCCCACAGGCGGCAACCATCGGGGCTGAATTCATCGCCCAGCAGCACCTCGCCATCAAACACACCGAACTCGAGCTTGTAGTCCACCAGCAGCATGCCGCCGTCCAGGAACAACTGCTTGAGGATGTCGTTGACCTTGAAGGTCAGCACCTTCATCTGCTCGATCTGGCCCGGTTCGGCCCAGCCGAAACTGCGCACGTGGAATTCGTTGATCATCGGGTCGCCCAGGGCGTCGTTCTTGAGGAACATCTCGAAGGTCGGCGGGTTCAGCTCCTTGCCCTCCTCCACGCCCAGCCGGCGGCACAGGCTGCCGGCGGCCAGGTTACGTACCACGCATTCCACCGGAATCATGTCCAGCCGCCGAACCAGCGACTCATTGGCCGACAGGCGCTTGACGAAGTGGGTGGGAATGCCTGCTGCCGCCAGCTTTTCCATGATGAAGGCATTGAACTGGTTGTTCACGGCGCCCTTGCGCGCCAGCTTTTCCATCTTCTTGCCGTCGAACGCCGAGGTGTCGTCCCGGAAACTCAGGACCATAAGCGTCTCGTCGTCCGTGGTGAACACGGATTTCGCCTTGCCGGAATACAGTTCAGTACGCTTTTCCATCTGTTCCATCCGTCTCATCATTCCACGGCCAGCCAGGGGAAGCCCTCGGCCTGGTTCGCCACCCGCAGGCGGCGATCGTCATCGAAACCCGCCTGCGCCACTGCTTCCAGGGCGTGAGCCGGGGTGTTGTTTTCCTCGCTCAGGTGCGAGAGCACCAGATGCTGAAGCCGGTCCTGTTCCAGCTCTGCCACCAACGAGGCCGCCTGACGATTGTTCAGGTGGCCCCACTGCCCGCCCACCCGACGCTTCAGGGGCAGCGGGTAGCGGCCGTTGGCCAGCATATCCATATCATGATTGCATTCCAGCACCAGCGCATCACAGGCCGCATAGGCGTCGCTGACATGGGTGGTGATCATGCCCAGGTCCGTCAGCACGCCGAGCCGGTGGCGGGTATCCGCCAGCACATACTGGCATGGCTCGCGGGCATCGTGTGGCACCGGGACCGGGGTGATGGTCAGTGCTCCGACGGTCACTTCACGCCCGGGGCGAACTTCATTCAGGACCACACCGCCGGTGTCGTGGCGTGCGCCGCGCTCCGCCAGTGCCCGCGAGGTCCCGTGACTCAGGTAGACCGGCACCCCCAGGCGCCGTGCCAGCGGCAACACGCCACGCACATGATCACCGTGTTCGTGGGTCACGAAGATAGCCGCCAGTTGGGCCGCATCAATCCCCTGCACCGCCATGCGCGCCAGCGTTTCCCGCACCGAGAAACCGCAGTCTATCAACACCAGGGTGTCATCGCTCTGCACCAGGGTGGCGTTACCCTTGCTGCCACTGCCGAGCGACGCGAATCTCACAGCTCAGCGTACAGGCGCTCGAGAATCGCCTGTCCCGGCGTCTGCTGCACCAGGGTCGTTCCGCGCTGGTTCAGCACCGCCACCTGAATCCCGTTGACCGTGTGGCTCAGCTTGATCTGCGCCTGGCGCTCGGTGAGGCCGTAACTGGAAGGCACGCGGATGTAGTAAATGCCGGATTCGCGGTTGCGGTCTTCGATATTCAGATCGGTGCGACCCAGCGCCTGGCCGACATACTCCCACGCCCAGACGAACTGGGTATTGAGCATCAGGATCGGAT
>PNLU01000070.1 GCA_013823245.1 Alcanivorax sp. | reverse complement strand
GGCGCTGCCGTAATCGAACGGGTTGATCCCGGCGGCCACGCCTTCCTGATTGGTGTGAACCAGCAGTTCCATACCCGCTTCCTTCGCCATGCGGTTACGGAAGGCAATCATCTCGCGGAACTTCCAGGTGGTGTCGATATGCATCAGCGGGAACGGCGGCTTGCCCGGGGCAAACGCCTTGCGTGCCAGGTGCAGCATCACCGACGAATCCTTGCCGATGGAATACAGCATCACCGGGTTGTCGAACTCGGCGGCCACTTCGCGAATGATATGGATCGACTCCGCCTCCAACGCCTGGAGGTGAGTCATGCGGTGCTCTGGAAGTACCATGGTTACTGGTCTCTGCAGTCGAACGTGAAGGCCCCTGCGTGGCGGCAGGGGCAGGATGATACAGCAAATTCGGGGTGGACGCAGTGGTGGGGTCAGCCCCCCACCACTGCCATGGCGGCCTTGATATTGGCCTCAAACACCCCCTGGATGCGCTTCAGGGCCGCCTCGGTGTGCCCCTCGTAGCGGGTCACCAGCTTCGGCGAGGTGTTGGACACCCGGCACAGCCCCCAGCCGTCGGCGTAATCCACGCGGATGCCGTCGATGGTATTGCGCTCGCCATCCCCGAAGTCGCCCTCGGCAATCAACTGCTCGACAATGGCAAACTTGTTGTCTTCCGACACCTTGATGGTGATCTCCGGGGTGCTCGGGTTCTGCGGATAGCGCTGGAAGAAGGCGTCGGCATCACTGCCCTGCCCGGCCAGGATCTCCAGCATCCGCGCTGCGGCGTACAGACCATCGTCAAAGCCGTACCAGCGCTCGGAAAAGAAGATATGGCCGCTCATTTCCCCGGCCAGCGGCGCGCCGGTTTCTTTCATCCGCGCCTTGATGATCGAATGGCCGGTGCGCCACATTTCCGGCTCACCGCCCAGCTCGCTGACCACCGTGGCCAGGCTGCCGGTGCATTTGACGTCATAGATGATGCGCCCGCCGGGCACCCGCGACAGCACATCTTCGGCAAACGCCATCATAAGCCGGTCCGGGTAGATCAGCTCGCCCGCCGGGGTGATCACCCCCACCCGGTCGCCGTCGCCATCAAAACCCAGCCCCAGATCAGCGCCGGTCTCCTTCACGGTGCGGATCAGATCGACCATGTTTTCCGGCTCACCCGGGTCCGGGTGGTGATTCGGGAAGGTGCCGTCGATCTCGGTGAACAGCGACACCACCTCGCAGCCAAGGCGCTTCATCAGTTCCGGGGCCAGTTCCCCGGCCACGCCGTTGCCGGTGTCCACGACCACTTTCAGGGGGCGCTTGAGTTTGACGTCCGAGGCAATGCGTTCCAGGTACTGCTCGCGCAGGTCCACATGGCTCAGGGTGCCCTGGCCCTCGCTCAGATCCTGGTTCACCAGGCGCTGGTACAGGCCCTGGATGCGCTCGCCGGACAGCGTCTGCCCGGCAATCACGATCTTGAAGCCGTTGTAGTCCGGCGGGTTGTGGCTGCCGGTCACCATGATGCCGGAGCGCACGCCCTCGATTTCATAGGTGGCGTAATACAGCACCGGGGTCGGCACCATGCCCACATCCACCACATCGCAGCCGCCGGCACGCAGGCCGTCAATCAGCGCCGCACTGATGGCCGGGCCGGACAGACGCCCGTCACGGGCCACGGCAATCCGCGTTTCTCCGGCCGCGCGGGTTTCCGCCGCCACCGCCCGGCCGATCTGGCGGGCAATATCGTCGCTCAGCGTTTCACCGACGATGCCGCGAATATCGTAGGCCCGGAAGATGCCGGGGGTAAGCGTCACGTTGTTCATAAATCCAGGTACCTGTATTGGGCTTACGTATTGGGTTTACGGATAAACGCGAGCAGGCCTTCGGTAGATGCATCCATACTCACGGCCTCTCCATCGCGCAACGCCGCCAGGGTATCGGTGGCAATCTTCTTGCCCATCTCCACGCCCCACTGATCAAACGGATTGATCTGCCACATCACCGCCTGGGCAAACACCTTGTGCTCGTAAGCGGCCAACATGGCGCCCAGGCTATAGGGCGTCAATTCATCCATCATCAGGGTGGTGCTCGGCTGGTTGCCACGATAACGCTTGTAGAACGGCATCTGCTCGCCCTCCGGCAGCGCCGCTTCACCCAGCGCCAGCAAGCGCGATTGCGCCAGGCAATTGGCCAGCGCCAGTTCATGCTGGCGTACCAGTTCCCGCGCCGCGTCGGTGTGCACGTCTTCGTGGTAACGCAGCGCCGGAGCAATAAAGTCACAGGTCACCGGCTCGGTGCCCTGGTGCAGCAACTGATAGAACGCATGCTGGGCATTGGGCCCCACATCGCCCCACAGGATCGGGCAGGTCCGCGTCGTGACCGGATCGCCGTCGCGGGTCACCGACTTGCCATTGGATTCCATCTCCAGCTGTTCCAGATACGACGGCAGATACTTCAGTCGTCCATCATAGGGCAGGATCGCATGGCCATGGATATTCAGCAGATTGGTGTTCCACACGCCGACCAGCGCCATCAGCACCGGCAGGTTGTCCTGCCACGCCGCCGTGCGGAAATGCTCATCCATGAAATGCGCCCCGGCCAGCAACTCACGGAAACGGTCCATGCCGATGCGCAGCGCGGCGGGCAGGCCGATGGCCGACCAGAGCGAATAACGGCCGCCCACCCAGTCCCATAGTTGCAGGCGGTTTTCTTCGGCAATACCCCAGGCCGCGACTTTTTCCTGTGCGCTGGACACCGCCAGAAAATGACAGCGCACCACCGCTTCGTCCTCACCCAGTGCGCGCTGCATCCAGGTTCGTGCGGTCTCGGCGTTATAGAGCGTATCCACCGTGGTGAACGACTTGGAGGAAATAATGAACAGCGTGGTTTGTGGCCGCAGTTGCCGCAGCAGGTGCGCCACCTGGCTGCCATCCATGGATGAGACAAAATGCACCTGCAATCCCTGCGGCGTCGGCGCGGCAAAATCCTCCAGCGCCCGGCTGACCATCAGCGGGCCCAGGTCTGACCCGCCCACACCGATATTCACGACGTCGGTAATCACTTCGCCGGTGAAGCCGCGCCACTGACCGGCATGCAGCTTGTCAACGATGCGCGCCATGCGCGCCAATTCGCCGTGCACCGCCGCCAGCACCTCCGGGGTGGCCACGCTGCTGTCTTCGGGCGCACGCAATGCCCAGTGCATGGCCGCGCGGTTCTCGGTGCAATTGATCGGCTCGCCCGCGAACATGCGATCAATCCAGCCGCGCAGATCACTGGCGTCCGCCAGTGCCGTCAGCCGGTCCAGCGTATCGCCATTCAGACGCTGCTTGCTGAGGTCCAGCAACAACGGCCCCACCTTGCGATGCAACCGCTGGAAGCGTTGCGCATCATCCTGAAACAGCTCGGCCAGATGCCGCTGCGCCAGGTCGTCAGCGTGCGCTTTCAGATCGTTCCACTTCATATCTGACGCCCCACTCCGTAGTAGGCAAACCCACTGGCCTTCACAAAGGCGGGATCATAGATATTGCGGCCATCAAGCAACACCGGTGCTCGCATCAGTTGTTGCAGGCGGGCAAAATCCGGGCTCCAGTAGGCCTTCCATTCGGTCACCAGCATCAGCGCGTCCGCGCCTTCTACCGCACGATAGGGCTGCTGGCACAGCACCAGATCCTCGCGCTCGCCATAGCGTGCCGCCAACGCCGGCAGCGCTTCCGGGTCGTGCACCCGCGCCACCGCGCCCTGGGCCCACAGGGCCTCCAGCAAACGCAGGATCGGCGCATTGTCGATGCGCCCCGAGCCAGGCTTGAACGCAGCACCCCAGATCGCAATCACCTTGCCATTGAGGTCGCGGCCATAATGCGCCCACAGTTTGCGGAACATCACTTCCTTCTGGCGTTCGTTGATCGCCATCACCTGCGCCAGCAGTTCGGAACTGATGCCTTGGGATTGCAGAGTATCCGCCAGACTCAATACATCCCGCGACAACCCCGGGCCGCCAAAACCGCAACCCGGATACAGATACGCCTCGCCAATGCGCGGGTCCGAACCCACGCCCTTGCGCACCTGTTCGATATCCACATTCAGCGTGTCGGCCAGATTGGCCATGTCATTCATGAAGCTGACCCGCGTGGCCAGCATGCCGGTAATCGCCAGCTTGGAAAATTCGGCCTCACGCGGGCGCATCACCAGAAAGTGATCGCTCAGACGATTGAAGGGCCGGAACACTTCACGCACCAGCACTTCGGCCTCGGCGTTGTCACAGCCCAGCAGCAGGCGCGCCGGGCGCACAAAACTCTGCACCGCCGCACCTTCCTGCAGGAATTCCGGCAGGCATACCACGGTGCCGGTGGGGAACAGCATTTGCAGTTCTTCGGTGGTGCCCACCGGGAATGCCGACTGATTGATCACCACCAGACCGGGGGCGACATGGCTGGCCAGGTGCACCAGCACATCCCGTGCCTGCGGCTCATGTTCCGGCTCAAACGCCAGGAAGATGGCCCGCACGTCGGCATCCGGGGCTTCATCCAGCGCACCCCAGCGTAACCGACCCTCGGCCAGTTGCTCCTGCAACAGACGCTCCAGACCCGGCTCGCGATACAGCGACAGCCCGGCCTGCACGGCCTCCGCAAAGCGCCCGCCACCGGGGGAGCGCAGCACCACATGATGGCCACTGGAGGCCATCGCCGTGGCGGTCACCAGAGCGCAGAGGGTGTCGCCGTAAACGTCGAGGTGCATGGTGTCTCCTTATGGTGATTCAGCAGTATTCCCGCACCAGCGCTTTAAACGCCTCACCCACTTCCGGGTGCCGCGCCGCATACGCCATCGTCGCCTGCAAATACCCCACCTTGCTGCCGCAATCATAGGTCTTGCCGGTCATGCGATACGCCTGCACCGGTTGTTCCTGAATCAATGCCGCGATGGCATCGGTCAACTGGATCTCGCTGCCGGCACCGGGCTTTGTTTCCGCCAGCAACTCGAAAATCCGCGTCGGCAGCACATAACGCCCCACCACCGACAAATCCGAAGGTGCTTCATCCGGCGACGGCTTTTCCACCACGCCAGTCATGGCGGTGCTTTCACCGGCACCCGGCGCGGCGCCATCCAGCGACACGATGCCGTACTGGTCCACCCGCTCACGGGGCACCTGCTCCACCATGATCTGCGACGCCCCGCTGGCATCGAATGCCTTGAACATATGGCCCAGGTCAGTCTGCCCCGGCGTGGCGTGGTTATCCACCAGCACATCCGGCAGCAACACCGCGAAGGGGGCATCGCCCACCACCTCACGGGCGCACAACACCGCATGCCCCAGGCCCAAAGGCTTGCCCTGACGCACACTGATCACACGCACGTCCGGCGGCACAATCGAACGCAGCACGTCCAGCAGCTTCTGCTTGCCCTTCTTTTCCAGCTCGGTTTCCAGCTCGTAGTGCACATCGAAGTAGTTCTCGATGGCCGCCTTGGCCGAGTGGTTCACCAGCACGATCTCGCGCACCCCGGCGGCCACGGCTTCGTTCACCACATACTGGATCACCGGCATGTCCACCACCGTGATCATTTCCTTCGGAATCGACTTGCTCGCCGGAAGAAAACGGGTGCCCAGGCCCGCTACGGGCAATACAGCTTTACGAATCATCATGCGTCCTTACGGTAATAACTGCGGTACCACTCAACGAACCGGCGAAGGCCTTCCTCGATGGAGGTTTGCGGCGCATAACCGGTGTCGCGTTGCAACGCCGTGACGTCCGCATAGGTGTGTTCTACATCGCCCGGTTGCAGGGGCAGCAGTTCTTTTTCGGTGGTCTTGCCCAGGGCGGCTTCCATCAGCTCGATATAGCGCAGCAGCTCGACCGGCTGGCTGTTGCCGATGTTGTAGACCTTCCAGGGCGCGCGGCTGGAAGATGGATCAGGGGTCAGGCCGCTCCAGTCCGGGTTGCCTTCCGGAATACGGTTGAGGGCACGGATCACGCCGTCGACGATATCGCCGATATAGGTGAAGTCGCGCTTGTGCTGGCCGTAGTTGAACACCTTCAGCGGCTTGCCCTGGCTGATCGCATCGGCGAACAGGATCGGTGACATGTCCGGGCGGCCCCAGGGGCCGTACACGGTGAAAAAGCGCAGGCCGGTGGTGGGCAGCCCGTAGATATGGCTGTAGGTGTGCGCCATCAGCTCGTTGGCTTTCTTGGTGGCGGCATACAGCGACACCGGGTGATCCACGTTATCGCCCTCGGAAAACGGCATGGTTTCGTTGGCGCCGTAGACCGAGCTGGACGAAGCATAGACCAGATGTTCCACCTTGTTATGGCGGCAGCCCTCCAGAATGGTCAGGAACCCGGTCAGGTTGCTGTCGGCGTAGGCCATCGGGTTTTCCAGCGAGTAACGCACCCCGGCCTGGGCCGCCAGATGCACCACCCGGTCGAACTTTTCTTCCGCAAACAGCGCCGCCATAGCGTCACGGTCAGCCACGTCTTGCTGCACAAAGCGGAAGTTCGGGTAGGGCGTGAGGCCATCCAGCCGCGCCTGTTTCAGCGACACATCGTAGTAGTCGTTCAGGTTATCCAGCCCGACCACCTCGTGCTCATCCGCGAGCAAGGTGCGAGCCACATGGAAACCGATAAATCCGGCGGCGCCGGTAACGAGAATTTTCATGAGCGGATCACACTGTCCCCACGCCCCACGGCGTAATACATCAATCCAGCGGCCTTCACCGTTTCCGGGTCGAACAGGTTACGGCCATCCACCAGTACCGGCGTCTTGAGCGTCTTCTTCAGCGTAGCAAAATCCATCACCCGGAACTCCTTCCATTCGGTGCAGATCACCAGCGCATCCGCTCCCTGCAATGCCGCCTTGCGATCCTCCACCAGGGTCAGGTCTTCCCTTTCCCCATAGATACGCCGCGTTTCCTTCATGGCTTCCGGGTCGTAGGCCGTGATCCGGCCCCCGGCGGCCCACACCGCTTCCATCAATGTGCGGCTCGGCGCCTCGCGCATGTCATCGGTATTGGGCTTGAACGACAGCCCCCACACGGCAATATTGCGCCCTTTCAGATCGCCATCAAAGGCCGCCGACAGCTTCGTGAACAGGGTCTCTTTCTGGCGGTGGTTCACCGCCTCCACCGCCGCCAGAATCTGCGCCTCATAACCCACGCCCCGGGCGATCCGCTCCAGCGCCTGCACATCCTTCGGGAAGCAGGAGCCGCCGTAGCCGCAGCCGGGGTAAATGAAGTGGTAGCCAATGCGCGGGTCGGAGCCGATGCCATGGCGCACATGTTCGATGTCCGCACCCAGGCGCTCGGCCAGGTTCGCCATCTCGTTCATGAAGCTGATCTTGGTGGCCAGCATGGCATTGGCCGCATACTTGGTCAGCTCCGCCGAGCGGATATCCATGAAGATCAGCTTTTCATGGTGGCGGTTATAGGGGGCGTAGCACTCGCGCATCAGCGCCTCGACCTTCTCTGAGTCGGTGCCGACCACAATCCGGGCGCCCTTGGTGAAGTCCTCGATCGCCGCCCCTTCCTTCAGGAATTCCGGGTTCGAGCAGACATCAAAGTCCAGCGTGGCGCCACGCGCCGCCAGCGCCCCGGCCACCGCCTCGCGCACCCGATCCGCCGTGCCCACCGGCACCGTGGACTTGTTCACCACCAGCTTGTAATCCTGCATGTGCTCGCCAATGGTGTTGGCCACCGCCAGCACATACTTCATGTCCGCCGAGCCGTCTTCATCCGGCGGCGTGCCCACGGCAATGAACTGCAGGGTGCCGAAGTTGACCCCCTCCGCCGCATCGGTGGTAAAGCCCAGGCGGCCTTCCTTCACGTTGCGGCTGACCATGGGCGCCAGGCCCGGCTCGTAAATGGGGATCTGCCCCTGCTTGAGGGCCGTGACCTTGGCCTCGTCCACATCCACACACAGCACGTTATGGCCCGCATCCGCCAGGCAGGTTCCCGTGACCAGGCCCACATAACCTGTGCCGAAAATGGTGATGTTCATCAAAGACTCCGTCTGATTTCAAGGTGGGTATGATGCCACCGCCGCGCCATTACTCCCAGCGCAGCGCAAAGCCCAGAAGCAAGAGGCCCAGCAGGACTGGCCCGGGCATCAACAGCTGGCCGGCGATGGCTTTAAGGGTGGTGCACATAAGCAGGTTGCAATTTCTCTTCCACGGCAGCCATCAGCGCCGGTGACTCGGCGCGGGCCCGATGATATTCGCAGACCACATTCAGCGCTCTGGTGGCCCCCGCCAATGCCCGTAGGGCTGCCACGCCCGGCAGCGCCGGCAGCTTTTTCTCGTGAACCATCCATGTGAGGACATCATCGAGATGCCAAAGCGGTGTACCGCCAGAAATGGCAGGCGCTGGGAAGGGCGTCGCGAGTTTTCTGGCTTCGCCCGCCGCATATTTGCGCATCGCCTGGCGAGTAATGGGCGCGCCATGCTCCGTCAGGCGTTCAGCGATTTCCGTCAGGTTCAGCAGGTCAGGCCCCGCACTCATCAGCACCGAGCCGGAAATGGCCCCCGTCACATCCGCGATGGCCCCCAGCAGCACGGCCATGACCTCCTCACCTTCACGGGTGAATGAGACCGATACCCTTCCCGGCACGGCAACCCCTATCAGGGCATCATCACAACCCGCCTCGAACAGCGTATCCAGCCATGCCTCGGCGTCGGACTGCGATGGCGGCAGTGCAAAATGCAGTTCGAATTCGTAGGTCTGAGACATGATCACAGAATAATGAAAGGCCATTATTGTTGTCAACTGACAACGGCCTGGCCAAACGGAATACGCTACGTAACATCCATCAATGTTACGTAGCAAAATAATTAATCTTCGTCCTGATAGGGGTTCGTCGGAATGGCAACCAGGGGCAAGGAGGCCTTTGATGCCATTTGCAGAAAATCTTGCCGCCAGTAGGGCCAAGCTGCCAACACGACCTGCCTACCGACCTCCGTGTCGTGTGCGGCACTGTCAAATCCATCAGGAGCAGCAAAGAGCATCCCGTACTCAGCCTCAATGGTCGCAACAGTCGAAGGGTCATCCACCTCCGTCCTCCATCGAAGCCCCGCAGTCACGACAAAACGTACGAGGGTTTTGTCGCCCTCCTTCGGGAGCAACTTCCACGACACTACGCCAGCTTTGGTCTCCATAGTGTAATCCGACCAGTCGTCAACCAAGGCAGGCAGAAAATCATCATCCATGACTAACTCGTGCCCGCGCAGCGCAATATCTACCAATTCCAGCTGCATCAATGCCTCCATTCGTTCGCTGGCTTGCCTTTGGCTCGCCACTCGACCGGATACTCTGGTTCAGGCTCACTATCAGCATGCGATAGCATCTGCTGAAGACGCTCCCGCACTTCTTCCTCAGCATTAAGAAAGCGCCTACGGGCCACCAGGGTCTGGGCCCGCACATAATGGTAGCCAACCGCCAATTGATCCTCGATCAATAGCTGCACCTGGGGTGCCGGAGAAATATCACTCACCAACATCGCTCTAGCGGCAGGCACTTGAGCAAAAACCCTGATAAGGCGATCCATCGCCTGTGACTGTGCCACATCGTCCGCTTCATACTTGGCAAACGCTACCGGCCCACCACCAAAGATCTCAGCGGCCTGCTTTTGAGTCAGGTTATACCGTTGTCGAATAGCTCTGATCTGCTCACCAGTCAGCAGGCCTTCGGCCAGCTTGCGAAATGCCAGACGCTGGCGTTTATTGAAGCGTTCCTGCTCCGGGGTATGAAAGCTACAACCACAAGACGCACATTCGGTCGCCTGCATGATCATCTCACGTTCAACATCACCCGCTCTCAGCGGTACCTTCTCTTCAATCTGGATCAACTTTTCACTGTCACACACTGGACACTTTTTATCATTCATAAGTCACCTCATCGCGAGGGATGACAAGAGATCATGTACACCAGAACCCGAGTCGCCGCTACAGAGAATTTCAGATAGTAAGTCACAGAATACTCCTGCCACCTTCTACCCAGAGCCCTCTCGTATTTGAATTGATAGGTATAGACATCTGATGCGAGCCAGGCCCCTCTGCTGTTCTGGCACCATACTGCCTCTTTCCAGTCGCCATGTTTTATCGCTTCCTGCAAAAAACCGGGAAAATCGACTGAAGGCTCCTGAGCTTCCAGGGTTTCCATCAGGTCCTGCCATTCAAGACGGCATTTATCCGATGCAAATACTGGTGAGTCCTTCAGAGCCCGAGCCACCTCACTTTCCTGATACAGAGGCTCGGACGTGGGTATCGACCTGTCGTCGCCATCTGTGGCGGGCGGCGGCGGCGGTCCTTGATACCGGCTAAGAATAGTAATACTTACCATAATGGTATGTCCATTGCCATTACGTGAAGGCGATCACAAAGCAGCCCCCAAGCTACCTTACGGACAGCCTGTCCGCTGTAAGCTGCGGCTGAAACTCTTGTCAGCAAATGCCGGAAGGCTGTGCCGCCGCAGGGCTGTGCTATGCAGGCATATGCCGGTTCAGGAAGTCGAGTTGATCGCGCAGGCTGATCTGGCGGGCCTCGCCCTGGTAGATGTCGAAGTGGCCCACCGGGTAGCGGCGGACCTCGGACTGCGGCATCAGGGCGGCGGCTTTCTCCGCCGCGGCCATCGGGGCCACGGTGTCTTGCTCGCATAACAGCAACAGCGCCGGGCATGGCACCCGCGCCGCATAGCGCACGGGGCGGAACAGCATCAGCCGGCTGGAGACCCGGGCCGCGACCTTGTTGGGCACGCCAGCAGGCAGCAGCGCCGTGTAGCCGTCGTAACAGTCATGCGCTGTCATGGCCGCCACCTCGCCGGGCTTGCCCGCCGAGGCGATGTAATGCGGCGGCGCGCCCACCAGGCCCCGGGCCATATCCACCGCGCCATGGGCACTCAGCTTGAGCAGATGCCACGGCCCGGCATAACCCAGCACCGCACGCACCGACGCCAGGCCATCCATCATCGGGCACTGGGCGATAATCGCCTGCACCCCGCCATCGCGCGCCGCCGCCACGGTGACCAGGCCACCGCCAAACGACGTGCCCCACAGGCAAATGGCGTCGGCACGCACGCCCTCCAGCCCGCGCACAAAGGCCAGCGCCGACAGCCAGTCTTCCACCTCCTGCTCCGGCACCAGCAACTGGCGCGGCTCGCCGCCACTGGCACCAAAATGCCGATAGTCGAAGATAAAGACGCTGTAACCCGCCGCCACAAACGCCTCGGCAAACGGCGCCAGGCCGCAGTCGCGGGTGGCCGCGAAACCGTGGCCCATGATGATGCAGGGGCGCGGGCCTTTGCCCTGCCCTGTGTAGAAGTAACCCCGGCAGGTGATGCCGTGGCTGTCGAAAGTGAGGTCTTGTGGGGTCATGGGGATACCGATACGTCCGGGACAATGCCCTCATGCTCATTAAGGATCTGAAGCACCCGGGCCAAATTGACGAGTGTGGGGTTGCCCTGCGCGCCAAACATGCGATGCAGGCTTTTTACCGCTATGCCGCTGGCCTGTGCCAGCGTTTCAAAGCCAAGCGTGGCGTTGATATAGTCACGCAACAACGCCCTGGCGCCCGTTGCGTCGCCCTGAACCAGAGCGCTCTCTGCTTCCGTCAACAGCGCCCTACGGAACCCAGCATCCTGCTGGGCTCGGGCGCGCACCGTCTCCCGAAACGCTTTTGTCAATGCCATATTCATTCTCTGCCTTGGCGAATGGCGAGCTCCCGCATACAATCTCACAGACGGTAACTTATAGGTTACTCACTTACAACATGCCACATGTGCATGTGGGAGGTCATATTCTGGAGGTTGCGTCGGCTGCCGGGTGTAAGCCCTAGCTTAAATGTCTGTCAGAGAATGCTGCATGGCCGGGCTGTGCTGGGCTTCGCTGTGCCAGGCCCCGGGAACATACTCCAGACACTAAGACTTGCTAATGGAATACATCGGGACATCTATTGGGCTGGGCAAGCCAATGCGATTACATGAGCTTTGTACAAATTCACGCCAGTAAGGCCATACATGGAAGCCGACATTATCCTTGGCAAAGGCTGCGAGCTCCTCCTTCTCAAGCTGCCGCTTGCATAAATAGCGTGCCTGAAAAACTGCCGCAATCTCTATATCAACCACCGGCTCCTTCCCTGCCGTGTCAGCCTCCGCTCCAACAAATCGATTACCCAAAGCGTAAAAGCATCGATACTCCCAAGAGGTTTCTGCCTGACCTTCAACCTGCAGTTCGACTTCCTGCACGCCATCCAGATGGCGATACGACTGCAGTTGTGCGGAAGCGCGATCATACGACCAGGGATCAATGTCCAGCCGAACCATAACGGTGCTGTCACGCAAATTGACGGAGTGAATCATCAAACATTGCTGAGCCTTCTGGAGCGCTTCACTCATCATGCAGCCTCGGTTACCCAAAAACCACGATCTTGTCGATCAATAATATTTCGACGCTGGAGAACTTCGTATCGCGGCATATCAATATCTTCGGCCTCCCAGCCGCCCTCATCGCTCGCGGCAGGGTTTTCGGAGGCCGGCGCGTCAAGAATCGTGATACGCGGCGTAATATCCAGCGCAAAGCAGATATCCGACAGGGTGCCCAGTGTCATATTCCGGGCGCCACTGAGGAGTTGAGTGACATAGGATTTGGAGCGCCCCAACCGCCGTGCCAGCTCCTTTTTGGACACATCGGCACGCTCCATGGCAACAAGCATGTCTTCCGTCACGTTGTAAATCAGGTCTTCACGCGCGAGCGCCCGATCCTCAGCCCGGCTGAAATCGGTTCCCGGCGCGAAAAACATCTCACGAACCTGCTTAGTAGTCATGACCGTCTTCCTCTATACGACGCCAGTTATTAGCCACTTTCTGCACATCCTGATCGGCCAGCTTGTCATAGTCCTTGTACACATAGTGACTGATGAACCAGGTGCCTGGCTTCGCCTCCGATTCCCAGCAATAGCCTCGAATCGGGATCCGCTTAAGCGCATAAAAGTACCTGGCCCCATGCTGGCCCGGCCGCCTCGGTAGCTCCCCCTCTCTCGGGAAGTGCCCCTGGGACATGGGCTCACCACTGGCAAGACGACTGATCTGCGTGATCAGCCTACGGACAAACCCCTTCGCCTTCCTGGCCTCAACGCGGCTAAGCGCCCTCTGATAGGACTCCAGCGCACCCTCGCAGTGCACCACTCGGAAACGGCTTCCCTGGTACTCTCTTTCAGGAGCCGGGACAGTCGGCCCCTTAACCACGGCGCATCCTAGTTAATATATATGTTAACTTCAATCCCCTTTTCAAGGCCCCACCCTCATCTCACAAACCGAAAGAGAAAGTCTCAATATAATCATATAGTTATAGATGGTAATCCACGAATGCACCGCTACTTGCAAGCTCATTGCACCGTTTGATGTAAGCCCTAGCTTAAATCTCTGTCAGTGCTCACAACAACGCCAGCACCTTGCGGACGCAGGCGTCCAGGTCGTCGGTGGCGGTGTTGACGGTGATTTCCGGGGCGTCGGGGGCCTCGTAGGGGCTGTCGATGCCGGTGAAGTCCTTGATCAGGCCCTGGCGGGCTTTCTGGTAGAGGCCCTTGGGATCGCGTTGTTCGCAGGTTTCCAGGGGGGCGCTGACGTAGACCTCGATGAACTCACCCGGCTCGAACAGGGCGCGGGCGGCCTCGCGGTCGGAGCGAAATGGAGAGATGAAGGCGCTGATCACAATCAGGCCGGCATCGACCATCAGCTTCGACAGCTCCCCGACCCGGCGGATGTTCTCCGTCCGGTCTTCATCGCTCATGCCCAGGTCTTTGTTCAGGCCATGGCGCACATTGTCGCCATCCAGCAGGTAGGTATGCCGCCCTTCAGCGGCCAGGGCCACCTCCAGCGCGTTCGCCAGCGTGGACTTGCCCGAGCCGGACAAGCCGGTCAGCCACAGGCAGCAGGGCCGCTGGGACTTCAATGCCGCCCGGTCCGCCTTGCTGACGCCACCTTTGTGCCAGACCACCTCCGCCACACTCTCGTTATCGCGTTGCTCGTAAGGGCTGCTCATCAGTCACCATCCCGGGTATCACCCATCAAAAAGACCAGACCAACGGAATCAGGGTTAACGCCACCAGCGCTGCAATCAGGCTCAGTGGCGCCCCCACCCGCACATAGTCCATAAATCGATAACCGCCCGGGCCCATCACCATCAGGTTGGTCTGATAGCCCAGGGGCGTCATAAAGCTGGCCGAGGCCGCAAACATCACCGCGACCACAAAGGGGATCGGGCTGACCCCACAAAACTCCGCCACGCCCAGCGCAATCGGAAACATCAGCACCGCCGCCGCGTTGTTGGTAATCAGCTCGGTAAACATCACCGTCATCACATAAACCAGCGCCAACGCCAACCAGGGCGACGTGCCGACCTCGGCAAATACCTGCCCCACTACCCAGGCCGCCGCGCCGCTTTCTGTCATGGCCGCGCCCAGGGCGAACGACGCCGCAATCACCACCAGCACCGGCAAGTTCACACTCACCATCATGCGCGCCCGGTTGACCGTGACACAGCGCGTGCCCAGCAGCAGCCCACAGGCCACAAACACCGACTCCAGCACCGACAGCAA
>PNLU01000069.1 GCA_013823245.1 Alcanivorax sp. | reverse complement strand
ACGCTGGTCGCGGTCTTCGTCATCCTCCCCGGCAACCAGACGAGATTCGGCCGCTTCGGCCAGTCCGAACCCGGGCTGGCTGTCCGGTCCGTCGCCCTCTTCCGGGTTCTCAAGGTCCCAGTTCAGGCGCAGGCCCTCGCTGAAGCGCCAGGTGCCCAGACCAGAACGGGAGGCGCCACCGAAGGGGACAAAGTGCTGTTCCACCGGATCAAAACGCATCGGCGTGACCTGTTCTTCTTCCAGGCGCACGCCCATCAGTTCGCCGCTGAACACACTGTGCTCGCCCACCGCTGACAGCAGGTCACGCATGCGCTCGACCCCCTGATCCAGGTCCCGTTCGCTGCCCACAAAAAGATTGGGGACCAGCACGGCGATGAACAGCCCGAGAAGCGCTGCAACCGCAAGGACTTCCAGCAGGGTAAAGCCGCGCTCAGTCTCGCCGACGCAGTTCGTTGTAGTTGAGGTCCGCATTGACGCCCTCACCCCCTTCCACGCCATCGGCGCCCAGCGAAATCAGGTCATAGGGCCCTGAGGTGCCGGGGCTGATATACACATAGGGGTTACCCCAGGGATCCTCGGGGATCCGCGACAGGTAGCCACCTTCCGGCCAGCTTCGTGCGTTACTCGGCCGTTCGACCAATGCCCGCAGCCCTTCTTCGGTGGTGGGATATCGGCTGTTGTGCAGCCGGAACATATCCAGCGCCGAGGCAATACTGGCCATGTTGCTCTTGGCCAGATCCACTCGCGCCTGTTCCCCCTGACCAATCACGTTGGGCACGATCATGGCTGCGAGCAAGCCGAGAATGGCCACCACTACCATGATTTCAATCAGCGTCAGGCCACGCTGGACCGCCCGCTGTGCCTGCTTTTTCATTGTTGCTACTCCGCTAGGTTGTCTTGTCATGCCTACATGGCGAACAGTGCATTCATCTGCATGATGGGCTGCATCATGGCGAGCACGATCAGGAACACCAGTGAGGCCATGGTCAGCAGCATCGCCGGCCCCAGCAGACCGACTACGGTATTGACCACGCCCGCCAGCTCCCGTTCCTGATACTCCGCCGCCCGGGTCAGCATCCGGTCGAGTTCGCCGCTCGCCTCCCCGCTGGCGATCATCTGTACCAGCATGGGCGGGAAGTAGCCGCTGGCGTCCAGCGCCCGGCTCAGGTTGCCGCCTTCACGTACCTTATTGGCAGCCTGCTTGACCGCTTCACGGACAGCCAGGTTGCCGACCACCTGGCTGGAAATCGCCAGGGCCTCCACCAGCGGCACGCCGCTGCGGGACAGGATACCCAGTGTACTGGCCAGACGTGAACTGTCTGCTGTGCAAATCAGCTTGCCAATCAAGGGCATACGCGCCAATCGTTGATGCACGCGCATCCGGAACGCTGGCGATTTGAGTGCCTGGGTAAAGGCCACCACGCCGCCGATGATCAGCAGCACGGCCAGCCACAGCCAGTCGCGGAAGAAATCACTGATCACGATCATGACCCGCGTCAGGGCGGGCAGCCCCTCTTCGTTGCGGGCGAAGACCTCGACCATGCGTGGTACCACATAGGTCATCATCAGCGTGATGATGATGATGGAAAACACCAGGATAAAAGCCGGGTAGATCATGGACTGCATGACCGAGCGGCCGGTGTCGTGCCGATTCTCCAGATACTCCGCGAGCTGCTCCAGCACCTGTTCCAGGTGCCCGCTCTGCTCCCCTGCTGCGACCGTGGCGCGGTACATTTCGGGGAAGGCGCGGGGGAACTCGGCCATGCTGCGCGCCAGGCTGTACCCCTCGGTGACCTTGGCACGCACGGCCAGGACAATGCGTTCCACGTGGGGGCGGCCGGCCTGGCGGGCTACGGCGGACAGCGCCTGCTCAATGGGCAGACCGGAGCGAATCAGGGTGGCAAGCTGTCGAGTGATCAGGGCCTGTTCGGCGGTATTCAGTCGCCCGGCACGGGACAGACTGGAAAACAGCGTCGCCCCGCTCTTGCGGTCACGGGCTTCGCGGACTTCCAGGGGCACCCAACCCTTGTCGCGCAGGGCCTGACGCACCTGGCGTGCGCTGTCGCCCTCCTGCATGCCCTTGCGAACCTTGCCTCGGGCATCCAGTGAGCGGAACTCAAATGCAGGCATGACGAATGTTTTCCTTCTCAGCCCTCACGGGTCACCCGCAATACTTCCTCGATGGTGGTATCACCGGCCAGCACCTTGCGCCAGCCGTCGGAACGAATACCCGGTGTCCTGGTTCGGGCGTGACGCTCCAGATGCTGTTCACTGGCCCGGTCATGGATCAGTTCACGCATCGGGTCATCCACCACCACCAGTTCGTAGATACCGGTACGGCCGCGGTACCCCTGCTGGTTGCAGTGGTCACAGCCGTTAGGGTGATACAGGGTGACCGCTTCGCTGTCGCTCAGCCCCATCAGCTTGCGCTCGCTGGCGCTGGCTTCGTAGGGGGTCTTGCAGTCGGGGCACAGCACCCGCACCAGACGCTGAGCCATGACCCCCAGCAGACTGGAAGAGAGCAGGAACGGTTCAATGCCCATATCCTGAAGGCGGGTCACCGCACCCACCGCCGTATTGGTGTGCAGGGTGGACAACACCAGGTGACCGGTGAGTGACGCCTGGACTGCAATTTCTGCCGTTTCCAGGTCGCGGATCTCCCCGATCATCACCACGTCCGGGTCCTGACGCAGAATGGCGCGCAATCCCCGGGCGAAGGTCATGTCGACCTTGTTGCTGACCTGGGTCTGGCCAATCCCTTCGAGCTGGTATTCCACCGGGTCTTCCACGGTGAGGATATTGCGGGAGCTGTCGTTCAGTTCTGTCAGGCTGGCGTACAGGGTGGTGGTTTTACCGGAGCCGGTGGGCCCGGTGACCAGAATGATGCCGTGGGGCTTGTGGATCTGCTCCATCATCTCACGGTAGCAGACGTCGCCCATGCCCAGGTGCCCGAGTTGCAGGCGCCCGGCCTGCTTGTCGAGCAGACGCAGCACCACGCGCTCGCCGTTGGTGGACGGCATGGTGGACACCCGCACGTCGACGTCGCGACCGCCGATACGCAGGGAGATCCGGCCATCCTGGGGAATACGTTTCTCGGCGATGTCCAGGCGCGCCATCACCTTGATCCGCGATACCAGCAGCGGCGCCAGTTCGCGCCGGGGGGCCAGCACCTCACGCAGCACGCCGTCTACGCGCATGCGCACCAGCAGACGACGCTCAAAGGTCTCGATATGAATATCGGAGGCGTTCTCGCGGATGGCCTCCTGCAACAGGGCGTTGATCAGGCGGATGATCGGGGCATCATCCTCCTGCTCCAGAAGGTCAGAGGTCACCGGCAGGGCCTCGGCCAGACTGGCCAGGTCAATCCCGTCGAGATTGTCGGCCACCTCAGCGGCCGCGCCACGCTGCTGCTCGTAGGTGATCGCCATGGCCCCGGCAAAGCCGCCCTCGTCGAGGGTCACGACACGGGGCAGTTCCCCCAGCCAGCGGCGGACCTCGGCCAGGATCTGGATGTCCACGGGCGGCACACAGCAGAGCTCACGCTGCCCCCCTGCGGTACGCAGCATGACCCGGTGACGGCGGGCGTAGCTGTACGGCAGCACGTCCCGCGCTGCCACCGCCGGGGTGAGGTCTTCCTCCAGGTCTGTTTCCATCTCTGCGTCGGCCATTGCGCACCTGTTGACTAATACTTCTCCATGAGTGCTTCGACAATGCAGCGACCGGTCTCGTTCATATCAAGAAACTGGAAGCCCGCGTGATACTCTCCATTGTCACGGTCGGCACCCGCCCGGCTGCACCAGACGGCCCGAGCGTCAAAGCTCATGGTGTTCAATCCGTTGATCTGCTCTGGCAGCACCACCGACAACGCCATCCGCTGCCCTTCTTCGATGGCCTTGCGGGTGGACAGCTTGAAGCCGTCGATGCTCACGTTCAGCAGCCGCCCTACATTGCCACCAGTTGTGCGATCGAACAATACCATCTCACGGAAGACTTTCTTGCGTGGGTAGCGTCGGGCGTCCCGGGCCTGCCGTTCGCTGGCTGACAGCTCCTCGCCCGTAAGTTCACGAAACAGGACAACGCAACCGGTGAAGGCGTCACCTTGCTGGTTGATCGGGCTGGCACTGATCTCGATGCTGCGGCTCGCCTCGCCTTTCACACGGGCGTACAGCGGGCTGTCGTTGCGCCAGGTCATGCCCTCCTGGCAATGGCGCACCAGATCCGAGCCGTGCCACTGCCAGGGCTGGGTGGCGGCGCTGTCCGTGAACAGGGCCTGTTCCAGCGTATGGCTCACCAGGTCATCGCGGTCGCAGCCCAGCAATGTGCAGGCTGCATCATTGCAAAAGGTCACCTTGCCCTGGTCATCGGTGCCCAGTACGCCCTCGCCCAGCGCCTGGAGCAGACGCTCGTTCTCGTCTTTCAGGCGCTTCATCTGCACCACGGCCTGCTGGAGTTTGCGCTTCTGCATGTCCAGATCAAGAAACACATTGACCTTGGCTTCGAGTATCTGCTGGTCAATGGGTTTGAACAGGTAATCCACGGCCCCGGCCTGGTATCCCTTGAAAACGTAGCTCTGTTCCTTGCTGATGGCGGTCACAAAGATGATCGGGATGCTGCGCGTGCGGCGATTCTGCCGCATCAGTTCAGCGACTTCGAAGCCGTCCATCTCTGGCATCTGCACATCCAGAAGCACCAGGGAGAAGTCCTGCTTGAGCGCCAGCTGCAACGCCTCGTTGCCCGAGGTCGCCATCACCAGATTGCGATTCGGCGACTCGAGGATCGCTTCCAGTGCGATAAGATTTTCCCTGTGATCGTCAACGACGAGAATGTTCTGCTTGATCATGCCTGCAATCCAAAGACAAGCGCTGAAATCATGTCACCCATGTCATCCAGATCATGGATTTCGTCCACACACCCTGTGGCGATCGCGGCCTCGGGCATAACCCGTGCTTCAGCCGTTACCGGGGACTGTGCCATGGTGATTCCCCCTCGTTGTTTTATATAGGTTATACCGGCTGCCCCGTCATCGTTGGCACCCGTGAGGATAATGCCCAGCACGTTTCTGCCGTACACATGCCCGGCAGAGAAAAACAGCTCGTCAATCGACGGCCGTGAATAGTTTACCGGCGCTGCCAGTGAATAACACACCGTGTGGTCGACATCCACCAGCATGTGATAACCCGGGGGCGCCACATACACGCAACCGGGCTCCAGCGGCGTTTTGTCCATGGGCGCCACCACGCGCAGTGCGGTGCGCGTATCCAGTATCCATGGCAGCTTGTCGCCACCGGAAGGATGCTGATGCTGTACCAGCAGCACCGGCACCGGCAGGTTCGCGGGCAACTTGCCCAGAATACGCGAATAGGCGTCCAGCCCGCCCCAGGAGGCGCCCATCACTACTGCCTGAATCCGTTGTTGCATCACGTCTCGCCATCAGCGGCCCGATTCATTTTCCGCCGCGTTGCTTTTCTGCCTCATACGCGGCCCGATAGGCCTGCGCCTCCTTGAGCTTCGCCTGGAGTTCCCGGCGCTGCTGGTCCAGTTGCAGGAAGAAATTGACCTTGCTCTGCAGGATCAGCGGGTCCAGTGGCTTGAACAGATAATCGACTGCGCCGGACTGATAGCCCTTGAACACATATTTCTGTTCCTTGCTGATCGCGGTGACGAAGATGATCGGGATATTCTGGGTGTCCTTGCGCTGCCGCATCAGCTCAGCCACCTCGAAACCGTCCATCCCCGGCATCTGCACGTCCAGCAGCACCAGCGAGATATCCTCCTTGAGCAGGACTTTCAGCGCTTCGGGGCCGGAGTGTGCCTTGATCAACTCGCGGTGGGGCGCCTCCAGGATGGCATCCAGCGACACCAGATTGGCGGGCTGGTCATCGACCATCAGTATCTTCTGCTGAATCATCGCGCGTCTCTTTTCATCAACTGTCGTTTACGGAAGATCCGCATGTCCGCAACAACCGGTTCAAAATGTTCTTCGCAAGCGGAGAAGCGCAGGCTTTCCTTGGTTCCGAGACACAGATAACCGCCCATGTCGAGGCTGTCCCGGAACAGACGGAAGACCCGCTGCTGAAGCTCGCGATCGAAGTAGATCAGCACATTTCGGCACACAATGACGTTCATTTCACCGAAAACCTGATCAGTGGCCAGATCATGGTCGGCGAACACGATATTGCGCTTGAGCCGCTGATCCATGATCACGCCGTCGTACTTGGCTGTGTAATAGTCTGCCAGTGAGCTCTTGCCGCCTGCCCGGCGGTAGTTCTCACTGTACTGTTTCACTGCGGCGTAGGAGTAGATCCCCTTCTTGGCAGCCGCCAGGACGTTCTTGTCGATATCTGTGGCATAGAGCATGGCACGGTCGTACAGCCCCTCCTCTTCCAGCATGATCGCCATGGAGTAGATTTCCTCCCCCGTGGCGCAGCCCGCATGCCAGATCTTGATGAACGGGAAGGTCTTGAGTACCGGAATGACTTCATCACGAAAAGCGCGGTAGAACTCGGGATCGCGGAACATTTCGGTGACGTTCACGGTGAGGTCGTTCAGCAGCGTGACGAAAAACTGCTGATCACGGAGCACCCGGTCCGTCATCGCCATGATCGAGGGCAGCCCGGACATGCCGAGCCGGTGCAGCACACGGCGACGCAGCGACGCCTTGCTGTAGCTGCGAAAGTCATAGCCGTAGAGCTGGTAAATCGCCTCCAGCAGCAGGCGAATCTCGATATCCTCGAGATTGACCTGCTCGTCACTGACCGTGGAGGAAGCCGACTCTGGCGTTTTCATCTCATCGCGCTCCACTTATTTGTGCAGCCACACACGCATGAGCGAGGTGAGCTTCGCCATGTCGATCGGTTTGGAGCAGTAGTCGTTGGCACCGGCGTCAATGCACTTGGCCCGGTCATCCTTCATTGCCTTGGCGGTCAGTGCCAGGATCGGCAGTTTCTGGAAGCGATCCTGGGCACGAATCCGGCCCATGGCTTCATAGCCGTCCATCTCGGGCATCATGATATCCATCAGCACGATATCCATATCCGGAGCCTGATCCAGTGTTTCCAGCGCCTCGCGGCCATTATTGGCAATGGTGATATCGAACCCGAGCTCTTCCAGTTGTGCCGACAACGCGTAGATATTGCGCATGTCGTCATCGACCAGCAGCAGCTTCTTGTCCTCGAACACGTCATCGCGGTGCTCGACCGCGCGCGCGGCGTTGCGAGCATGGGAGGGCAAGGTGGATTCCAGCCAGTGCAGGAACAACGACGCCTCGTTCAGCAGACGCTCGGAGGATCGTTCGGTCTTCAGGATGATCCGGTCGGCATACTTGCGCAGTTGCGCTTCCTCTTCCCGGGTCAGGTCCTTGCCGGTGTAGATGATGACCGGTACGGTGTCGTAGTCGTCGCTGCCATGCAGCGTTTCCAGCAGCTCGAAGCCGGTCATGTCCGGCAATGTCAGGTCCAGAATCATGCAGTCGAACACCTGACTGCGCAGCGCTTCCAGTGCCTCGGCACCGTTGACCACTGCCGTGATTTCCACGCCTTTCTGGTCGAACAGTTCGCGAATCCCTTCATGCTGGATTTCGCTGTCCTCCACCACCAGCAAACGGCGTACGTTTTTGGAAATGGCCGTCTCGATCTTGGCGAAGGCGCCGAGAATCTGATCCTTGTTCACCGGCTTGGTGAGAAAATCAATCGCGCCCAGATCCAGCGCCTTCTTGCGCTCATCCTTGCCGGACAGGAAATGCACAGGAATATCCTTGGTCCGGGCGTCCGCCTTGAGTCGCTCCATCACTTCCCAGCCGTCCATACCGGGCAGGCCGATATCCAGAATGATGGCGCTGGGCCGGTAGTGGCGGGCGTACTCCAGACCCGACTCGCCATCGTGGCAGACATGCCCTTCCAGCCCGTAATCCGCCGCCAGGTCGACCAGCACCGTGGCGAAGTCGTTGTCATCTTCAATGATCAGTACGCTTTTCTCGCGTACGGTGAAGCCTTCATCGTCACCCGTCGCCCCACTAGCCTCTCCGGCCGCCTGCAACACGCCCGCCAGGGTGCCCGCGCCACCATTGACGTGCAGCTGCGCGGCACTGGCAGTGTCTTCCGGTGCGTCCACAGCCTCCATGCTGCCCACCGGCAGATAGAGCATGAAGGTGCAGCCCATGCCCTCGCCTTCGCTGTAGATGTCGATTTCACCGCCAAGCAGGCGCGCCAGCTCGCGGGAAATGGTGAGCCCGAGACCGGTACCGCCGTACTTGCGGCTGGTGGTGCCATCTGCCTGCTGGAACGCTTCGAAAATGAGCCGCTGCTTGTCCGGGGCGATACCGATGCCGGTATCGATGACCGAGAAGCGTACCGTCTGCCCGGCAACGAGTTGCCGCCCGGGCAGCTTCTCGTCTTCCCCCGGAATATCCATGCGCAGGGTCACGCTGCCATGCTCCGTGAACTTCATGGCATTGGAGAGCATGTTCTTCAGTACCTGCTCCAGTCGCTGGCGATCGGTATACATCCGCTCCGGCAGCGTCTCGCCCAGATTCACTTCAAACTTCAGGCCGCGATCTTCTGCCACATGGGTGAAGTTGCGACGGAAATGCTCGGCCAGCTCGCTCATATGGATATCATCGATGATGATATCCATCTTGCCCTCCTCGATTTTCGAGATATCGAGGATATCGTTGATCAGCGACAGCAGGTCGGTACCGGCAGAATGGATTACCGACGCATGTTCACGCTGCTTTTCGTCCAGGTTGCCGCGCTTGTTCTCTGCCAGGGCATTGGACAGGATCAGAATGCTGTTGAGTGGCGTCCGCAGCTCGTGGGACATGGTAGACAGGAATTCCGACTTGTAGCGCGACGACATTTCCAGCTCGCGCACCTTGTCTTCCAACTCCTCATGCAGCAGTTCCAGCTCCTGGTTCTTCTTCGTCACCTCGGCCTTCTGCTCCGACATCAATCGGGCCTGGGCCTCCAGCTCTTCATTGGTGACGCGCAGCTCCTCCTGTTGGGCCTGCAGACTCTCCTCAGACGCCCGCAGCGCCTGGGTCTGCGCTTCCAGTTCCTCGTTGATCGCCTTGAGTTCTTCCTGTTGTTGCTGCAAGCGCGATTCGGACGCCGACAGCTCCATGGCCTGCTCTTCCAGGTCCTCGTTGACCTTGCTCAGCGCCTGCTTCTGTGCCTCGAGCTCTTCTGCCTGCTGACGCGTCTGCTCCAGCATGTGTGCCAGGCGCACCCTGCTCTGGGCGGTGTGCACGGAAATCGCCAGGTGGCGAACGCCCTGTTCGAGGAAGGCCAGGTCATCTTCCGTGAATTCCCGGAAGGCGGCGATCTCGAGCACGCCCTTGAGCTCATCCTCCAGCACAATCGGGGTCACGATGACGTTGCGCGGCGTCGCCTCGCCGGTGGCCGAGGTAATGCTCAGGTAGTCCTCGGGCACGCGCTGCAACAATATCTGCTTGTGCTCCAGCGCTGACTGCCCCACCAGGGCCTCGCCCAGGGCGAACTCGTTGGCCAGGTTCTTGCGCCGCTGCAACGCATAAGAGCTGCTCAGGCGCAGCTTTTCAGTGGCCTGGTCATAGACATAGAAGGCACCGATCTGGGCATCCAGAGTAGGCACCAGATAGTTGAGCATGTTGCTGCCCAGTTGCTGCAACGTCATGTCGCCGCGCATGCGGTCGTTGAGTTCCGCCAGTTGTGTCTTCAGGCGCTCTTCCCGGCGGTCCTCGTCACGGCGCAGTTTGAGCGTATCGCGCATCTTGCGAATGGCAAACAGCAGGCGCCCGGTTTCGTCACGGCTGTCCACTGCGATCTCGGCGTCCCAATCGCCCTCGGCAATCGTGCGCGCCACTTTCACGGCGTAATGAAGACGGCGACTGATGCCGCGGGTGATGACCCAGGCCACCAGACTCAGCAGCAAGAGGGCCAGAATACTGACGACCAGGCCAAAGCGTTGGGTGGCGCGGCTGTCTTCCCGCGCGGCATTCAACTTGTCACGGAAATCAGCGTATCGGCGCTGCTCGAAGGCACGCTGCATGGCTTCGTACTCGGCCTGCAGGGCACGAATTTCAAGGGTAATGGCTTCAGCTTCTTCCGGGCTGACCTCTCCGGCGACGACCGCCGCGGCCAGTTCGTCACCCATGGTCAGATAGGTATCGAGGATCTCCAGCAGTGGCACGATCTCGTCGGCCAGTTCGGGCGCATCCGCGCGGATCGCCTCCAGGCCCTGCATGAATTCCTCGAACGCCTGTTGCGCACGCGCATAGAGTTCCGGGCTTCCCTGGTGCATGGCCTGGATCGCAGCCTCGCGCATCTGGGCATAGCGAATGTTGTTTTCATTCACCATTTCCAGAATCGGGAAATCACTTTGCTCAATGGCCGAGATCTGGCGAATGCTGTCTTCCGCCATGTAATAGCTGTAAAGGAAGTACGCCATGAAGGCGAGGATGCCCATGGCGGCGACCGATATGATCTTCAGCCGGATGGACAGTTGCTTGAACCAGCTCATCAGGGTCCCCTTTGACTGCAAGCCTGCGCCGCACAGCGGCAAAACGTTGTTATAGGTTGTCTCCGCCCGGTTATGGTATCGGGTCAGACGAAGTTCGTAGGCTAGCAGAATATCCTGAGCAGAGACAATAAAATACCTCAGCAGACCCACTTAGGCGGCTGATTTGTATGGATTTTATTACCGAAAGTGATATCAGTTTGCCAGCATGGCGGGGGTGGACGGACTGGTGCCCGGGGCGGGACTTGAACCCGCACGTCCCGAAGGACAAGGGATTTTAAGCGCAATGAATTGACATCTCATAGCGTCTCAAGCCGTCTCCCGGGGTGAAAATATAGTTAACAATATCAATAGGTTATTGTATTTCTGGCGCTCCTGACGTATATTTTCTGCTCGCGCCAACTAGGCACCATCCAGGCACGAAACACAAAAAACTAGGCACTATCCAGGCACCGATTTTCCGGGCGTCGCCCTTTACATTCAGGACCCGGAAAGCACCGAAACCGCCATTTCCAGGGAGGGAATTCATGCCCCATACAGCAGGACGCACCACCAGCGGGATCATCACTGTTGCCAAAATTCGCTCGGCCGGCAGCGGCCGCTGGTTGACCGAGAATTGGCCCCGGGGGGAAGGTGCATTTCAGGTACGAAAACTGTCTGGTGAACGGTGTGTATACTACTACCGCTACACAGGACAGGACGGCAAGCAGCTTCGCATTGCCCTGCCTCGCTATGACGCCCAGGGCGCCCCGATCTCACTTGCCGCAGCGCGTGCCGAAGCCAAGGTCCTCGCGCACCGCTACACGCGTGGCGAGAAAGATCTCAAAGAGCGAATTGCCTATGAGCAGCACAAAGCCCGGCAAGCCCGTGAAGCCGAAGCCGCAAAAGAGCTGGCGGAGCAGGCGCGTCGATCTGCGACTCTGGGTAAGCTGCTGGCGGCCTACTGCGAGCACCTGGCGGCCCAAGGCAAGCCATCCGCTGGCGAGGCGCGCAGCTCCATCAATCGGCACATCAAAGAGCCCTTCCCTGCGCTGTGGGAGACCCCTGCGGCTGACATCCAGCCCGACCAGCTGACGCCTATACTCCGGCGCATGGTGGACCTGGGACTGTTCAGCCATACGAACAAGGTCCGCTCCTATATCCGTGCCGCTTATGCGGCCGCCTGTAATGCCCCCTTGAACGCCAAAGCACCTGAGACGCTGCGCGCGCTTCATATAACGGCAAACCCGGCTCGTGACCTCGCGGTAGTCCAGGGCGCGCGCAAGACACGCGACACAGTGCTATCCGAGGATGAACTGCGCATCTTCTGGCGCCGACTTGAACGTGAAGCGGGTGCCGGACCAGCTATTGTCAGGTTTTACCTGCTGACGGGCGGCCAGCGGTTCGAGCAGCTGGCCAGGGCTACCCTCGAAGATATCCATGACGACTGCCTGACGCTGTGGGACCCCAAAGGGCGCAGGGAGACACCCCGCCGCCACGTGATTCCACTACTACCCGCAGCCAGGACAGCCATGAACGCTATCAGCCCCCATCGGATAGGCCCCTATCTGATCAGCCTGAATGGCGGGAAAAGCCCCTGCGATAACTCGGCTGTCACCCCTCACCTCAAGAAGGTATCCCGCGCCATGCTCAAGGCGGGGGAAGTCCAGCATGACTTTTCGTTCGGGGTGCTACGCCGCACTGTGGAAACACGGCTGGCAGCTGCCGGCGTATCGTCGGACATCCGCGCGCAGCTACAAAGCCATGGCCTCGGGGGTGTGCAATCACGCCACTATGACCGCCATAGCTATCTTGAGGAGAAACGCCTGGCGCTTGAGACACTTCATGATCTGGTGCTGCCGAGGGAGACCTCGGAGGACGAGCTGCCCTGATTCCCTGAGCTACTCGTTTTTATTATCCCCCTTTGCAGCGCCTCGGGGAGCCACTAGTCTGCCCATGTGCAGAACGGCACACCCCAATTTAGCTATATGAGGCATAGAAGATGAAGAGCAGCTACAGAATGGAAAATGCGCCCAGCAAGAATCCAGGGCAGCCATCCGGCAAGAATCGCTCCAATAATCCTCCCAAACGGTAACAACAGGAGCGGCATTGGCTAATAATCGATGCCGCTTTTTAACATATCAAGCCGTCGAAACTCCTGGTATCGGCGATACTCCTGAATGACGACATCTTCATTTCCATCAAAATTAAACTGTTCCGAGAAATTAATATGCATAGAGAGAATTCTCTCCATCATTTTTGCAGTAATAGATATTATTATTACACCCATGACGCCCTCAGAATTCTGCATTCTTCGGTTAATAATATCTACAATAATATTATTTAAGGGAAAGACTTTCTCGCAACTCTTCCTTTCAAATTTACGCCATTTAGTGAGAAGCCCCTTCCGCTTCTGCTTAAGCTCTGAGTCAGTATACGCAGATTGATTCTTGACAGGAAAATCATCCGAAAGAGAAACCCATGATCTTTCCTCTTCGGAGAATCGGTTTCGGAGAAGAACCAAGAGACGGTGGAACGGACCCACTATCTTATCACCCTTAATCAAAGGCATTATCAATGAGAAAATCCCTTCCTTGTAAATCAATGGATACCTTGACAGAAAATCAGGATCTTTATCCATCCAAAAACTAATGATACCTCTTTCTACTGATCGAAGGGCACCAAAGATAAAATCGAGCTCGAAAGAAATTATCGTCCTTAATTCCTGATCTGGCCCGAATCTCCCTGAATGGCACAAATTCATGAACGCTTCTTCGTTCCTAACCTCTACGCCCCCGAAAAAAGAAGCTATATCCAAATACTCCCCAATAGCCTCTAGCATATCCCCGCAAGGCGCTCCCCTACCGTTGTCCGGATATACCTTGTTCTGAAGAGCCTCCTCTTTAACAATCCTCTCCTCAATATAACAAAAAAATGGCTCTAACTCAGGGATAATCCCTTTCCCTTGAAGGCTGGATATCACGCTCTTCCACTCATGCCGTGAGAAATCTGATCCCCCAGACCTTGAGTACTCCTCAATACAGCTATCATCCGGCAGTAAATAATCAGGAAGATATTCGGCCAGTCTTCCCTCTGACTTTTTACTAGCAGCCCCTTTCTCGATTGCTCTAATGGTGCTATCAGATGGCCGATGGCCGCGCCCATTTAACATCGATTCCGACTCAAGCGACTTTATCGCACCCAGGAGAGATGTCGGCAATTCCAAAAGTTCGAAAATCATTCGAGCAGGAGGCAGAACAGCCCCAAGCATCCAGCCATCCGTCTTTCTATACACCAACATAATCAGGTTTCCTTAGCCCCATCATGCGAGGTCAGCATAGCTCTCGGGCGAACTGGCCGGGCAATCTCCAAAAATCCAAACATCCAATCCACAGGGTTATCTTCCGCGATAAGCGCCGAAATTCCAAATAATTACAGACACATATCACCGATGTGGCATGCAGGTGATATGTGCCTGTATGCCCTGCCCTTTCTCTGAGTTCGTTTTATCGGGAGTTACTCATGTCACTTGAATGTCCCCACTGCTCCTCCGGGCACGTTACCCAGCTGCATACCGGGCGGCGCATATGCAGCTCCATCGGCACTGCTGCAGGTGCCATAGGCGGTGTTAGCGCGGTCGCAGGCGGCGCCAAAGCTGGCGCTGCTGTCGGGGCCCTTGGCGGTCCACCCGGCGCTGTCATCGGGAGTCTTGCCGGCGCCGTTCTAGGCGGCCTGGTTGGCGGCATAACGGGCGCCACAGCCGGCGCCGCCCTTGGTGATGCCGTAGACGGCACTATCTTGCACAACCTTGAATGCCTTGATTGCGGACATCGTTTCACCGCCCCCGATGATCAGGCCCCTGATTCAATTGAATAGCCAATAAAATCAACCATTTGCCCCGCCTTCTGGCGGGTTTTTGCGTTATGGAGCCCAGGATATGACATATTCACGCTTAATCAAGAACGACAAAGGCCTTTATCAGCTTGAAGGGCCCGTGGAACCACGGGAGATCATTGAAACCGCTGCTGAGATCCTCCTGGAGGAGCTGGTGGAGGGCCAACCCATGACCCAGGCTACCGATGCAGCAGAATTCCTGAAGCTCGCGCTGGCCCATGAGAAAGCTGAGCATTTCGCCGCGCTGTTCCTCAACAACAAACATCAAGTCCTGCACTTCGAACGGCTATTTGCCGGCACGATC
>PNLU01000068.1 GCA_013823245.1 Alcanivorax sp. | reverse complement strand
GGTGCATAAAGCATGAACGATGGGTCCGGCACGATGAACTCGCGGCCCGGTGCCGAGGTGGCGGTGAGCGCCAGATAGATGGCTTCGGTGGCACCGGTAGTAACCAGAATGTTTTCCGGCGACAGGCTGCGCTGATAGCGCTCGCCATAATACTCCGCCAGTGCTTCCAGCAGTTCGGGCAGCCCGGCATCCATGGTGTAGCCGGTTTGCCCGGCCTGCAAAGCCTCCACCGCAGCGTCCACCACATGTTGCGGTGCGGACATGTCCGGCTGGCCTATGGAAAGGTGAATCACATCCTCCAGATGGGCGGCGAGGTTCACCATGCGGCGAATGCCGGGTACTGGAATCGTCAGCAGCGCCGGGTTCCAGATCGGGTCTTCGGATTCATAGAAGTCCAGGTCAGCCTTGCTCATCGGCAGCCCTCCCTGATGCGTCTTCGGTGAACAACGGCGGACGTTGCAGCATTTCCGGGCGTGCCTGCTGCCAGGCCTGTCCGGCGCGCAGCACCAGGCTGTCCTCGAAGCGGCGTCCGACGATCTGCAAGCCAATGGGCAGACCGTTGCTGGCCAGTCCGCAAGGCACGGACAAGGCGGGTTGGCCTGTCATGTTGAACGGATAGGTAAAGGGCGTCCAGGTGGGCCAGCGGGTGCTGGGCCAGTCGCGCGGCACTTCGCGGCCGGTCTCGAAGGCCGTGATCGGCAGGGTCGGCGTCAGCAGCAGGTCATACTTGGTATGAAAGACCGCCATGCGTTCGCTCAGTGCCATGCGTTCATTGACGGCGCCCAGGTAATCCAGCATCGACAGTTGCGCGGCTTTTTCCGCCACGCTGACCAGATTGGGGTCCATCAGTGCGCGCTTGCGGGCACTCAGATCCCGCATCGCATTGGCGGCACCGCCGTAGAACAGGTGACCGAAGGCGGCCAGCGGATCGCTGAAGCTCGGGTCGACTTCCACCACCTCGGCACCGAGTGCGCGGAACGTCTCCGCCGCCTCTGTCACGGCGTGCTCGATATCCGGATGCACGTCCACATAACCCAGCGAAGGGCTGAAGGCGATGCGCAGTCCGCGAACGCCTTCGTTCAGTTCCGCGAGATAGTCGATGTAACGGCGCGGGGCAGCCTGACTGTCGCGCGGATCAGCCTCGGACAACACGTTCATCATCAGCGCGCAATCTTCCACCGTCCAGGTCATGGGGCCGGCATGGGCGAGGCTGCCGAACGGGCTGGCGGGCCAGTGCGGCACCTCACTGCAGGTCGGCTTGAGGCCGGTGATGCCACAGAAGGCCGCCGGGATACGGATCGAGCCACCGGCGTCGGTGCCCAGCGCCATCGGGCCCATACCCAGCGCGACGGCGGCGGCGCTGCCTCCGCTGGAGCCGCCAGCGGTCAGGGTCGGGTCCCAGGGGTTATTGGTGCTGCCGCACAGCGGGCTGTCTGTCACGCCCTTCCAGCCGAACTCCGGTGTGGTGGTCTTGCCCAGCGGCACATAGCCATTGCGTTCCAGGGCGGCAACGCAGGGTGAGCGCTTGCCCAGCGTGGTGGCCGGATCGATCACGCGGGAGCCTTTGACCGTGGGCCACATGGGTGTCAGGAAGACATCCTTGACCGCCACCGGCACACCATCGATCAGCCCCTGGGGCGTGCCGTCGCGATATCGGCGTTCCGAGGCGCGGGCGTATTCCAGTGTGGTGTCCGGGTCCACCAGACACCAGGCGTTGGTATGGTGATCCAGGCGCTGGATCTGCGTCAGCATGGCTTCCGCCACCTCAACGGGTGACAGGGTGCCGTCGCGGAACTGTTGCAGCATCTGCGTGGCGGTCAGGGATAGCAGGGCGTGGTTCATCATGCCTCCTGTGCCGGATCCGGCTTGTCTTTGTCATTGATCCGAACTTGATTAAACCGAACTTGATTAAACAAAGGATCGCCGCGTTGCCAGCGCCCCAGGTTGTCCAGGAACTGTTCTGCCAGCGCCGCGCGCCAGCCGATAAAATCCCCGGCCATATGCGCTGAGATCATGACGTTCGGATAACCCCACAGCGGATGGTTTTCCGGCAAAGGCTCCTGTTCGAACACATCCAGTGCTGCGCCGCCCAGCGTGCCGTCGTCCAGCGCCGCCATCAGCGCCTCCGTGCGCACGATCGGGCCGCGCCCGACATTGATCAGTACCGCTCCCGGTTTGCAATGGCGCAGCAGGGCGGCATCAAACAGACCGCGTGTGGCGTCCGTCAGGGGAGCCGTGATGACCAGATAATCGGCTTCCGGCATCAATGCGGGCAGCGCGCTGCTGTCGTGCAAAGTGCCGAACACGGCGTCATCGCGGGCCCGGCTGGCGACACCGACAGTGCGCATTCCTGTTGCTTGCAAGAGCCGCGCCACCTCACTGCCGATGCTGCCCGCGCCGACAATCAGCGCCTGGGCACGATGAATCAGGGCGGTGTCGCGGTGTTGCCAGCGGCGTGCGGCCTGATGACGCAGATTGCCGAGCGTATCCTTGGCAAACAGCAGAATGGCGCCCAGCACATATTCGGCAATACCGCGATCAAATACGCCGCGCGCGTTGGTCACGATAATGCCGCTGCGCTGCACCTGCTCAATCATCAACGCATCCACGCCGGCGCTGGTGGCATGAATCCAGCGCAGTGGCGTGTGTGTGGGCCAGCAGCGCGCCAGCATGCCGGTGCGAAAATCCGTGACCACCAGAATGTCAGCGCGGGTCAGGGCGTTGCGCAACGCTGCGTCATCACGCACATGCAGCAGGGTGCAGGTGTCATGCAGCCGCTCCAGTCCCGGCAGCAGGTCTTCGTCTTCGGCGGTCAGCACAGCGACCACAGGGGTTGTCATGGATTCAGGCTCCTGCACGGGTCAAGGCACGCTCGAAGGCGCGCATGGCATCATCGATCTCCGTATTCTGTACGGTCAGTGGGGGTAGCCATCGCACCACCTGGCCGTGGGTGCCGCAGCGCAGCAGCAGCAGACCTTCGTCCTCGGCGGCGCTCACCAGCTTGCCCGCCAGTTCGCCGTCCGGTTGGCGCTGGCGGTTGGTGATCTCCATGCCCAGCATCAGTCCCATGCCACGAATCTCGTCAATGCAACTATGGCGCTGCTGCAGGGTGTGCAGTTGCTTGAGCAGATGTGCGCCGCGCTGCGCCGCGTTGTCGATCAGGTTTTCCTGTTCGATCACCTCCAGCGTGGCCAGGGCAGCGGCGCAGGACACGGCGTTGGCGCCGTAGGTGCCGCCCTGCGAACCGGGGAGCCCTTTGGCCATCAGCGCCTTGCTGGCGGCGATGCCTGACAGCGGAAAACCACTGGCAAGCCCCTTGGCGGTCAGCAGGATGTCCGGTGTGGCATCAAAATGAGAGTGGCTCCAGAAGGCACCTGTGCGGCCATAACCGGCCTGGATTTCATCGGCAATCAGCAGGATGCCGTGGCGGTCGCAGCGCTCACGCAAGCCCTGCATGAAGGCTGTGGTGGCGGGGTAGTAACCGTACTCGCCCTGCACCGGCTCGATGATCATGGCGGCAGTGTCAGAGGGTGCTGATTGCGTCAGGAACAGATGGTCCAGTTCGTTCAGGCAGAATGCCACGGTGTCCTCTTCACTCCAGCCATAGCGGTAGGTGTGCGGGAACGGGCTGAAGCAGACGCCCGCCATCATCGGATGAAAGCCGGTGCGCACCTTGGTGGTGGAAGTCGTCAGGGCGGCAGCGGCATTGGTGCGGCCATGAAAGCCGCCGGTGAAGGCGATGATATTGGCGCGCCCGGTGGCATGCCGGGCCAGGCGAATCCCGGCCTCCACGGCTTCGCTGCCGGAATTGAACAGCGCAATGGCATCCAGCGCTTCCGGCAGTTTTTCATACAGGCGATCGGTCAGGGTGTGCATGCCGGCATGACTGATGGTGGTGTACTGGCCGTGGATCAGCTTGCCCGCCTGTTCACGCACCGCCTCGACCACCGTCGGGTGGCAGTGGCCGGTGCCGGTGACGCCAATGCCGGAGGTGAAATCCAGCCAGCTGTTGCCCGCTTCGTCGTACAGGTAACAGCCCTTGCCGTGATCCGCACGGATGCGGCTGGAAGGTTTCAGTAGCGGTGACAGGTGGCTCATGCGGACCTCCGTCATGTTGTCAGCAGTCGGTTCAGGTTGGCGGCAATGGCGTCGGTGCCGCGCGCGATGTCGGTGTTACCGGCCAGATCCTGGCACAAGGCCTCGCGCAGACGTGCGGCGGCACTGTTGGCGCGCGGGTCGTCTTCGCCCAGCCAGTCGAGCAGCATGGCAGCGCTGAACAGCATGGCGCGCGGATCGGCCAGCCCCTCACCGGCAATGTCCGGAGCGCTGCCGTGGGTGGGTTCGAACAGCGGCGGTGTGCGGCGATCATCCGGATTGATATTGGCGGAGGGGGCGACGCCCAGGCCGCCGCACAAGACCGCCGCCAGATCGGTGAGGATGTCGCCGTGCAGGTTGCTGGCCACCACCACGTCGAAGCGCCAGGGGCACTGCACGAATTTCATGCAGGCGGCGTCCACCAGTTCGTGATGCGTGCCAATATCCGGATAGTCGGCCGCCACCTGCTTGAAGACTTCGCTGTAGAGCTCGCCCCAGTAACGCTGTGCATTGCGTTTGGTGATCAGGCAGACCTGTGCCTCGGCGGTGTCGCCCGCCGCATTCTGATATTCCCGTGGGGTTGCGGCATCGCGCCGCGCGCTGCGCCGCTGCCGGGCGCGCTCGAACGCATGGCGGATCAATCGCTCTGTGCCCTGGCGGGTAAACACTTCCAGCTGTGTGGCCACTTCATCAGGCTGCCCGGCGCGCAGGCGGCCGCCCTGATTCACATACTCGCCTTCGCTGTTTTCGCGAATCACCAGCATGTCGATATCGCGCGCCCGGGGATCGGCCAGATACAGTGGCGCACCAGGGAACCAGCGCGCGGGGCGCTCGCAGGCCCACAGATCAAAGCCCTTGCGCAGCGTCAGCAGCGGGGCCAGCGAGATGCCGTCGGGCAGGCAGTAACGCTGGCGGTTGCGACTGGGCCCCGGATCGCCCAGGGCACCGAGCAGCAGGGCGTCGAAGTCGCGCAGCTGGCTGAGCGCATCGTCGGGCATCATCTGACCATGTTCCTGATGCCAGGCAGTGGCCGGCCAGGGTAGCCAGTGCCAGTCGATACGGGGGGCGTCCCGATGCTCACACAGGGTTTCCAGCACCCGCAGGCTGGCCCGGCTGACTTCGACGCCGATACCGTCGCCGGGCAGCAGCGCCACGCGCCAGCTTTTCACGCGTTCACACCCAGACACAGGTATTTCACTTCCATAAATTCATCCAGGCCGTATTTTGATCCCTCACGGCCGAGGCCCGACGCCTTGACGCCACCAAAGGGCGCGGCGGCGTTGGAAATCATGCCTTCATTGACGCCGACCATCCCGGCTTCCAGGGCTTCCGCCACGCGCCAGCAACGGCTGATGTTCTGGCTATAAAAATACGCCGCCAATCCATAGGGCGTGTTGTTCGCTTCGCGCACGGCTTCTTCTTCGTCATGAAACCGCATGATGGCCGCGAGCGGACCAAACGTTTCCTCGTGGCAGAGTTGCATGTCCGGTGTGACATCGGTCAGCAGTGCGGGGGTTACGAAACTGCCGCCCTGTTCATGGCGCTCACCGCCCAGGACACAGCGCGCACCTTTCGATACCGCATCATCAATATGGGCATGCACCTTGTCGGCCGCAGCGCGATTGATCAGCGCAGATTGATTAACGCCTTCCTTCAGGCCATCGCCGACGTTCAGTTTCCTGATTGCCGCTGTCAGTTTTTCCACGAAGGCATCGTGAACACTGTCCTGTACCAGAAAGCGATTTACGCACACACAGGTCTGGCCGGTGTTGCGGAACTTGGAACCCATGGCGCCTTCCACAGCAGCATCGAGATCCGCGTCATCAAAAACAATGAAAGGCGCATTGCCGCCGAGTTCCAGAGATACTTTCTGCACATGCTTGGCCGCATTGGCCATCAACTGGCTGCCGACTTCGGTGGAGCCGGTGAAGCTGATCTTGCGCACTACCGAGTTGCCGGTCAGCGTGTTGGCGATATCGCTGGCGCTGCCGGTAATGACATTCAGCACGCCGTCGGGTATCCCGGCCCGTTGCGCCAGTTCGGCCAGCGCCAGGGCAGAGTAGGGCGTGGCACTGGCGGGCTTCACGACCATGGTGCAACCAGCGGCCAGTGCAGCACCGGCCTTGCGGGTAATCATCGATGATGGAAAATTCCATGGCGTTATGGCAGCGCTCACGCCCACCGGTTGCTTGATGACGATAATGCGCTGCCCGGTCTTGGGAGCCGGAATGGTGTCACCGTATGCACGCCGTGCTTCTTCTGCAAACCAGAGCAGAAAAGAGGCCGCGTAGGCAATTTCACCTTTTGCTTCCGCCAGCGGCTTGCCCTGTTCAAGGGTCATCAGCAGACCGAGATCATCCTGATGCGCCAGCATCAGTTCATACCAGCGATATAACAACGCGGCGCGCTCAGCGGCGGTACGTGCTCGCCAGGCGGGTAATGCCTGGTCAGCGGCAGCGATGGCTTTTTCGGTTTCGGCTGCACCCATTCGGGGCACAGTGCCCAGTGGTGTGCCGTTGGCGGGATTATCCACGGCGAGGGTGTCGCCCTGGTCGGCATCGCACCAGCGGCCACCAATGTGACATTGCTGGCGAAAAAGCTGGCGATCCTTCAGCGCGTCAAGGCTCATGATGCACAACTCCTGTAATGACGTTGGACAATGTCGCTTGTCCTTGAACCTAGCAGAGAAAAAGTACCGGGCACAAATTAATGACGCCGTGCATATCGGCGGAAATACGCAGGTAGTTTGAGTTGGAAATACCGATCTGGAGCATGCAGACTGGTCAGGCAGCATACTGTGGTCGCTGTTTGCAGCGGATATTTTGAAAAGCTAAGCAGTTTTTTTACATTGGGAGTCCGTGATCATGCGTTATCTGTTGTTCCCCGCCATCCTGCTGGCGCTGGCGGCCTGCGATGCGGCACCGCCACCGGAAGGCCGCATGGGTGATGGCTGGCTGACCGGTCAGGATGACAATGCAGCACGTTTCGAACGGTTGGAGAGCTACCTGGGTGGCTTTTCATCCGCCATGTGGGAGACCGGATATCGCTACCAGGGAACCTGGGACGCTATCGTGGATGGCAATCCGGCGCTGGCGGATTACCACTGGGGCAAGCTGCGCGGTGCCATCGAGAACGGTTACATGAAACGCCCCGGCCGTCAGGGCAATGCCGAGGGCCTGTTTCTGAGCGGCCCGTGGCAGGGGCTGGATGAGGCCCTGGGTCAGGCCATGCGTGATGAAAGGGAATCGGATCAGGCCATACACACAGCGTTTCTGGAGGCTCGTGATGCCTGCATGGCCTGCCATGTGGCTGAAGACGTGCCGTTCATGAATGATATGCCGCTGTTTCGCCAGACCGGCGATTTTGTCAGAGCCGATAGGTACTGAACGTCATCACCTGGCTCATCAGCGTCATCAGGCGGCGCACTGGCTCCGGCAGGGGCGCGCCGCCCGCTTCCTCAGCGGTCACGGCATGGCGCAGCTCGTCCTCGCGCATCTGCTCCAGAATGGCGCGGGTGCGCTCGTCCTCCAGCGGCACCTGGGCCAGATGACTGTCCAGGTGTCGTACTACCTGTTTCTCGGTTTCACTCACGAACCCCAGGCTCCAGCGGTCACCGGCCAGCCCGGCCAGAGCACCGATGCTGAATGACATGGCGTAGAACAGCGGGTTCAGGCGGCTGGGCACGCTGCCCAGTTCGCGGATCCGGTCTTCACACCAGGCCAGGTGGTCTTCCTCCTCACGGGCGGCTTCTTCCATGGCGCGGCGCACATGGGGCAAGCCGGCGGTGGTGGCCTGGCCCTGATAAAGCGCCTGGGCACACACCTCGCCGGTATGGTTGATGCGCATCAATCCCGCCAGATGGCGCGCCTGATGGGCGTCGGCCGGTGTGCTGCGGGTGGTGGCCTGCTGCGCGGGGCTGGGACGCTCGCCCCGGGTACTGCCGGGGGTGAGCGTGCGCAGGGCGTTATCGGCCCGCGCCAGCAACTGGTCGAGCGGGCTCAGACGGCGCTGCGGCGTTGCGGTCACGGCGGGTCGGGGGTCTGTATGTGTCATGGCATCAGTCTACCACGGTCGGGTGAAGGTCATGATAACCTTGCTCTCACAACAAGGGGTACGGGGGCAAGGCATGAAGGATCTGCAGGACCTGCGGATGATGGTGAAGTCGCGGTATCCGGTCATCGTGATCGAGACCTGGGAAGAACGGCGGGCACTGGATCTGCTCAAGCGCATCGGTATGGCCAAGGCACTGCCGGTGTTCAGCTGGACCATCACCGAGGGGCTCAAGCGCCTGGAGCTGGCGGAGGCCACCGGCCAGCGTCATACCGTGGAGCCGGAGGCGGCCCTCGGCCAGATTCGCGGCAATGCCGAGGCGGGCCTGTACGCCCTGTGTGATTTTCATCCGTATCTGAACAACGCCCCCAAGGTGGTGCGGCTGATCAAGGACATCGCCCTGCGTCATGATGTGGTGCCGCACACGCTGGTCCTGATCAGTCATGCCCTGAGTATCCCGCCGGAGTTGAGCCGATATTGTGCCCGCTTCGAGCTGAGCCTTCCTGACGAGGATCAATTGCTGAACATCGTCCAGGAGGAGGCCCGGGCCTTTGCCCGCGAGCGCGGCGACCGGGTGCGGACCGGGCGCGAGGTGCTCGACAAGCTGGTCCGCAACCTGCGCGGCCTGACCAAGGACGATGCCCGGCGTCTGGCCCGGGGGGCGATCATTCATGACGGCGCCATCACCGAGAACGATCTGCCGGAGGTCAACCGGGCCAAGTTCCGGTTGCTGGATATGGAAGGCGTACTCAGCTTCGAGTACGACACCGCCAGCTTTGCCCAGGTGGGTGGGCTGGGCCGCCTGAAGGACTGGCTGGGGCGCCGCGAGAGCGCCTTCACGAGCGCCGCCCGGGACGGTGTGACCGCAGACACTCCCAAGGGCATCCTGCTGGTGGGGGTGCAGGGCGGCGGCAAATCGCTGGCCGCCAAGGCGGTGGCCGGGTTGTGGCATCTGCCGCTGCTGCGGCTGGACATGGGCGCCGTGTTCAACAAGTACATTGGTGAGTCGGAGCGTAATCTGCGTGAGGCCCTGAAAATGGCCGAGACCATGGCGCCCTGCGTGCTGTGGCTGGACGAGATCGAGAAGGGACTGGCCACGGCCGACAACGACGGCGGCACCTCGCGCCGCCTGCTGGGCACCTTGCTGACCTGGATGGCGGAGCGCAAGGCGCCGGTGTTTATGGTGGCCACGGCCAACGAGATTGATCAGTTGCCGCCTGAGCTGATCCGCAAGGGCCGTATCGACGAGTTGTTCTTTGTTGACCTGCCGGGGGCAGACACCCGCGAGGTGATCCTCAACATCCACCTGGCACGTCGTGGTCAGGATCCGGCCCTGTTCGACCTGTCCGTACTGGCGGTCGCCTGTGAAGGCTTCACCGGGGCCGAGATCGAGCAGGCCATCGTCGCCGGGTTGTACAGCGCCCGCGCCCAGGAGCAGCCCCTGACCACGGCCCACCTGCTCGACGAGATCCGCAGTACAGTGCCGTTGTCGGTGACCATGGCAGAACGCCTGGAGGCGCTGCGGGCCTGGTGTCACGGCCGGGCGGTACCGGCGGAATGATGCAGATCGACCCGTCCCTGGCGGGCCAGCCGCAGAGTCTGTCGGCGGCCTATCTGGCCTCGGTGCTGCCCGAGGTGCTGCAGCACTATGGCTTGGCGGAGGACGAGGTGCTGGCGCAGGCAGGCATCGATCCCGCTCTGCTTCGGCGCAGCGATGCCCTGTTGCCGCTGCTGGATGCCCTGCGGCTGTTCCTGGTGGTGCTGGAGCGCACGGGTGATGCGGGCCTGGGGTTCGAGATCGGGCGCTGCGTGCGGCCGCGCTCTTACCAGGTGCTCGGGTACGCTGTACTGTCCAGCGCGACGCTGGGTGAGGCGGTGGAGCGACTGCTGCGCTTCGAGAAGCTGGCGGGCAATGTCGGTCACACGGAGATGTCGCCGCAGGGCGATACCGTGCGGTTGCAGTGGCACTGTCCATTGGAAGGCGCGCCCCGGCGCTTTATCACCGAGGCCGCGATCACCGGCTGGGTCACGTTGGGGCAGCAACTGGTGGCGGTGCCTGCGGCGCCGCAGCGGGTGTGCTTTAGCCATCCGCCCCCGCCGGACCTGGCCCGTTACGAGGCCGCCTACGGCTGCCCGGTGGTGTTTGATGCAGAGTTCGACGGCGTCGAGCTGGACAGCGCATTGCTCGACCTGCCGCTGACCAATGCCGACCCGGGGTTATCTGGCCTGATGGAACGGGAGGCGAGTGCCCTGCTGGCCGATTACGACATCGGCACCAATCTGGTCAATGCGGTGCGTAGCCAGCTGTATCGCATGCTGGCCGACGGTGAACCCGGTATCGACGGCGTTGCACAACGGATGGGGCTGGCGGTGCGCACCTTGCAGGCGCGTTTGCGCCGTCAGGGAGTGAGCTTTCAGGAGGTGCTTGACGGCCTGCGCCAGTCGCTGGCGGACATCTACCTGCGCGACGCACGCCTGAGCCTGACGGACATCGCCCTGCTGCTCGGCTTCGCCGAGCAGAGTTCCTTTACCCGGGCGTTTCGACGCTGGCGCGGGATGAGCCCGGCGGCGTTCCGGCAGCAGACGTGAACTGAACGATCGCCCGCCGCAAGGTATCCAGTTCCACCGGCTTCGGCACGTGGGCGTTCATGCCTGCCGCCAGACTGCGTTCGCGGTGCTCGCGCAGGATATGCGCTGTCAGCGCCACGATGGGCAGGGGCGGGCGCCCATGCTGGCGTTCCCATTCGCGAATACGCCGCGTAGCCTCAAAGCCATCCATCTCCGGCATCTCGCAATCCATCAGTATCAGGTCATAGCGGTCAGTGCGCGCGGCCTCCAGTGCCTCACGGCCGTTCGCCACCACCTCGGCATCCAGACCGAGTTTGGCCAGCATGCCGCGAATCACCTTCTGGCTGAGCTGGTGGTCCTCCGCCACCAGAATGCGCAGGCCGGGGTCCGGGGACTGATGCTCCAGATCCGCTTCCTGGCGGTCGGCCACGGCGCCCAGTTCCTCGGCCAGTGCCTGGCGCAAACGCGGCCCGGAGACGGGCTTGCCCAGTACCCGGTGAATGCCGACATTGCGTGCCATGGTCGCCGTGGGAGCGTCGTTGATGCCGGTCAGCATCACCAGCAGGGGCGGACGGCTGATCATCGGGTCTTCATGAATGCGGGCGGCCAGTTGCATACCGGTCATGCCTGGCATCTGATGATCCAGCAGCACCACATCATAGGGGTCGTTCAGGTTGGCCTGAGTGCGGATGCTGGCCAGTGCCTCACGTGGGTCATGGCAAGCGGTTACCCGCATACCCCAGGCCAGTGCCTGCTGACGGATCACCCGCGTCACCGTGCTGGAATCGTCGACCACCAGGATGGCCCGGCCCCGTAGCAGGGAATCGTCGATGGCAGGGGGTGTCGGCTGCTCCGTGGCGGGCAGCGGCAGCGTGAACCAGCCCGCCGGGCCGCTGCGACTGTTGCGGTGACCGCAGCGGCCCGCCATAACCTCCACCAGTTGCCGGGTAATGGCCAGCCCCAGCTGACTGCTGTCGGCGGGCGGTGGCGTGGTGTCATGACTCGCCAGCGGTTCGAACAGGTCAGCCTGATGGTGCAGGGCGCTGCCCTCGAATTCGAACCGCAGATGATCGGCCCGGCCGGAGGCATCCCGCGCCACATCAATGACCAGCTCACCACTCTGGGCATGGCGAATACAGGTGCCGAGCATATTGGTGAGCGCCTGCTTGAGCCGACCCGCATCGCCCTCGACCTCATGCGGTACGTTGGTGTGGATATGCGGAATCAATTCGATCTGCCTTTCTTCCGCCCGCTCGCGGAACAGCGCCACCGCATCCATGACCAGTTCGTTGAGATCGAAGCGGCTGACTTCCAGCTCGGTATGCCCCTGCTCCAGACGCGAGTACTCCAGCACATCATTGAGAATCTTCAGCAGGCTTTCCCCCGCATTCTGGATACCCTGCACATAGTCCTTCTGGTTCGGCGTCAGCGGCGTGTCACGCAGGATCTCCGCCATGCCGAGCACACCACTCATGGGCGTCCGTATCTCATGGCTCAGCCGCGCCAGTGTCTCGCCGCGAATGCGCCAGGTGGCTGACGTCAGCGCATCATGCTGTTCCGCGCTCAGGCGCTGCTCGAGTTCCTCCTGACTTTTGCGCGACAGGCCCAGGGCAAACAACAACGCCTCGACCGTGGCGGTGGCCAGAATCAGCAAGGGCCCGTTGATCGATACCGGCAGCACACCGAAGGACGCCAGCACGGTCAGCGCGACACAGACGATCAACGGGCTGCGTGCCAGCAAATAAAGACTGGCGTGATCGGCCTGCCGGAACCAGCAGGCGAAACCGACCCAGAGCAGCAACGTCACGCAGATCAGCGCCAGCATGTAGGCAATCTGCAACGCCAGAATGGCGGGCAACACCCAGTTCAGCAGCGCACTGACCAGCGCGCAGGCAATCAGTGTCAGCAGCCAGGGTTCTGCTTCCCGGACATGCTCACGACTGTTGAGGAAAATACGACTGAAGGCTGTGCTGGCAGCAATGGCCAGCAGCGTCGCCGTCGCTTCCATATGCGGTTGCAGGTGCGGCAACGGCAAGTACTGCACCCCGATAAACCCACCCCCGCTCAAGGCGGCCAGCGCCAGCGCCGAGAGAAAGGCGGAATAATAAAGATGTGCACAGCTGCGATACTGCGCAAACAGCGCCGCGTTATACAGCACCAGCCCGAGAATCACGCCAGTCAGCAACAGGAACAGGCCGTCAATGCGCAGGCTGCTCTGCAACTGGTGCTCCACCGTGTTCAGCCGCAGCGTGTAGGACATGTGTCGGTCCGGCACCACACGCAGATAATAGATGCGTGTTGCGCCCGCGGGCAGATCGACATTGAAAACCGGCGAACGGTAACGCAGATCGGCCCACGGCGGATCATTGCGCGTGCCAGCCCGCTTTTCCTGATAGCGCCCGTGTTCGTCGGTGTAATGAAAACGGATGTCACTGAACAGACCTGGCGTCAGATTCAGCAACAGATGCTGCATCTGCTCCGTACTGTTGCTCAGCGCAAGCCGCAGCCACCAGGTATTGGCGCTGAAGCCAAGAAATTCCGATGACGCCCGGGCCGGTTGAAAGCGTGCGTCATGTTGCCCGGCCAGAATATCCTGCAAACGCACATCGCCTTCGATATCTTCGAGGTACTCCGAATAAATGGTAATTCGCGCACTGTCGAGGGTATCGGTGATGACAAAGGGAGGTAGCGGTGATGCGGCGGCCTGTGCCGGGCCGGGCAGCAAACACGCCAGCATTGCGGTCAGCAGCAGGGCAAGCCCGGCCAGGCGACAGGCTTCAGGCCGGGGACGACGTCGTTGACGAATCGGTGGATGCTGAAGCGGATTCTGCGGCAGGCGCGGGACGATCCAGCACGTAGGCGTCGAAGCCGGCTTCGGACAGCAGGTAGGCACCCAGTTCGCTCCGGCGTCCTCCGTCACAGCAGACCACATAGACAAAATCCTTTTCCAGATTACGCACGTCGCGGCGAAGTTCGGTCAGCGGCAGGTTGCGTGCACCTGGCGTGCGATCATGCTTGAACTCCATCGGCAGACGTACATCCAGCAGCACACACGCCCGGTCGCCTTCCTCGTTCATCGCATTCATGGCCTCCGCCGTTACTCGGCGAATCACTGACTGCTGTAATATATCGCGAAAATCCTGCTGGCCAAGACACATCAAAGTGCCATCACTGGTCATGGTGACAGTGGCATTGCGCGGCGCATCGGAAATCAGCGCGTCTTCACCGAAGAAATCCCCGGCGGTCAGCGCCGCGAGCGTCTCACTGCGCCCACCCTGGCTGCGCGTCACCATGGCCTTGCCCTGCTTGATGACGTAGAAGGTATCACCCGTCTCGCCCTCACGCACGATGATATCGCCCAGGGCCACCTCCCGCTCCTCGAATTGCACGAACAGCGACTGGATCTTGGCGGGCGGCACCTGCGAAAACAGCTCGGATTCCAGCAGGGCATCCATCCAGTCACCATGATGCCGGTCTTCGCCTTCATCCAGCATGGATTCAGCGGCCTGGGTCCAGGTCATCAGCAGATCCAGGTGGTTGCGGTCGATGGTGTAGAAGGTGGTTTTTTCCGTGGTAATGAGGTTAACCGTGTGCTGGTTGTAATTATCCAGTGCCAGGTAGTTCTCGTCGTCATCCGCAGGAAAGTGCCGTACCTGAAAACTGGCATCGGTGAGGTCGACGGCGCCGTCAATCAGAAACCAGGCGCGGCTGTCGCGCTCGCCGCGTTTGAATACCAGCCGCCCGGGCAGAACAATCTCGACCGTCACGCGGCTCAGGATTTCCTGCAGATGCGAGTCGCTGAGGCTGTCGAAGGGTATGAAGTGCCTGAGCCTGTCCAGATTGATGGTGCTGTCGGTCATGTTGAGCGCTCTCCCCCGGGGGACGGGTGCCTGCCCGGCACCTCTGTGTGTTACGAGTACGAATTTATTATGACATGTGAGCGGGCGCTTGTGCCAATCCGGGGAGCGAACGCACGCCTCTGGTGAGGGCCCTCACAGTTTGGGGCTTCGTAGT
>PNLU01000067.1 GCA_013823245.1 Alcanivorax sp. | reverse complement strand
GAAAAAGGCGATCAGCACATCCTGTCGGTGTTCCTGTCTGAGGGCATGGACCTGATTGTGGATGCTGACCGTCTGCTCGAAGACTGGATGGCAGGCGACCGCGATCCGGTAGCGCTGATGCCGTTGCGCGACGAATTGTCCTTGCTTGGCGCCAGTGCCGACACCGCCGGGCTGGTGGAAATCAGCGCCCTGGCAAATGTGCTGGCGGACGGCTACACCGCGATCATCGAAGCACGCATGCCGTGCGATGACTACTTTGCCGAACTGGCACAGCGCGCCCATGAAGCGTTGATGACGATGATGGATTTTCTGGCGGCCGGTCAGACGGTGCGGCCGGAACCGGAACTGGTGCAAGCGCTGCGGGATCTGGTGGAGCATGCCGGTGGCGATGACACACCGCCGCCATCGGGGGCTGGCCCTGCGTCTGATTCATCGGTCGAATCCGTGGCGCACGAGACCCTGTTCGATGCCATGCCTTCGTCGGGGGATGACGCTGACCCGGAGCTGGTGGCCCTGTTCCTGGAAGAAGCCGGTGAAATCCTTGAGGCGGCGGGAGAAAGCCTGGACGCCTGGGAGCAGGGCGGCGATATCAGTGCCGTGGCCGTACTGCAGCGGGAGCTGCACACGCTCAAGGGCGGCGCGCTCATGGCCGGGATCACGCCGGTCGGTAACCTGGCGCATGAACTGGAAAACCTGTACGAGGCCGCCACCCAGGAAAAACTGGAAGCGTCCCCGGCCTTGTTTGTACTGCTGCACCGTTGCCATGACCGCCTGGCGGACATGGTCGATGCGCTGAATGCAGGGCGCCCCTGTGCCCCGGCACCGGAATTGATTCAGGCTATTCTGGCGTTCCCGGAAGACACTCCGGCCCAGGCCGTTGAGGTCCCGCCGATGGAGGCGCCTGTCGCACCGATGGCTCCAGAGCCGGTGCTGGAGATAGAAAGCGCACCCGCCGCTGAGGCGCCCAGCGATGTGGACAGCGAGCTGGTCGACATCTTCCTGGAAGAAGCCGACGAAATCCTCGAGTCGATCAGCACCCGTCTGGAAGCCTGGATGGCCGCACCGGATAACCTGATCGAAGTGCAATCATTGCAGCGCGACCTGCATACCCTGAAGGGTGGCGCGCGCATGGCGGAGATCAGCGCCCTGGGCGATCTTGGCCACGAACTGGAAAATCTTTACGAAGGGTTGGCCCAGAGCCGCTTGCAGGCCGAACCGATCCTGTTCGACCTGCTCCAGCGTTGCCATGATCGTCTGGCGGAAATGGTGGAAGCGGTCAAGGAACACAAGGTGCCGGCACCGGCCAACGAGCTGCTGTCGGCCATCAGCGAATACATGGCGTCGCCGGGCAGCTTTACGCTGGAGCAACTGGGCGGCAGTGCCAATGACGCGCCCAGCTGGACGCCGCCCCCGGCGCCCGAGCCGGTCAGCCCGGATCTGATTGCCGCTGATGCGGACGTGGAAATCCTGCAGATTTTCATCGAAGAATCCGCCGAGTTGAGCGAACTGATCGAAGAGCATATCGGCGCCTGGCGTGAAACCCCGGATGTGTCCACGCACAGTGATGAAATCAAGCGCGCCCTGCACACCTTGAAAGGTGGCGCCCGCCTGGCGGGTTTGCGCTCACTGGGCGATGTCAGCCATGACTTCGAACAATTTCTGCTGGACACACCGCGCGGCCAGAAGCCGGATCAGGCTTATTTCAACACGCTGACCGGCTGGCAGGAGCGTATCAATGCGCTGATGGCCGATATTCGCGCCGCCGTACCGCGCCCGCCGGTGCGTCCGGCCCAGCCGGAGCCTGCTGAAGCCGCCCAGGCGGGTACCGCTATGGCGCCGCAAGCGCCGGATGCAGGTGTGATCCGTGAAGAACGGCAGCGCCGTCAGCAACAGCCGCAGGAAATGGTGCGTGTGGCCTCGGAGCTGCTGGAATCGCTGGTTAACCTGGCCGGGGAAACCAGTATCAACCGTGGCCGGGTGGAACAGGGTATTTCCGAATTCAACGCCCATGTGGAAGAAATGGGCAACACGGTGGAGCGTTTGTACGAACAGCTTCGCCGTCTGGATGCTGAAACCGAAGCGCAGATCATGTCCAACTACAAACAGGGCGTGGAAGCCGGGCAGTACTCCGAAGACTTCGACCCGCTGGAGATGGACCAGTACTCCGAACTGCATCAGATCACCAAGCAGTTGTCGGAATCCGCATCGGATTTGCTCGACCTGAAATCCACATTGCTGGATCGCACCAAGGACACCGAGACACTGCTGCTGCAACAGGCGCGCATCAATACCGAACTGCAGGAAAAACTGATGCGCACCCGCATGGTGCCCTTCGCCCGTCTGGTGCCGCGCCTGCGTCGCGTGGTGCGTCAGGTGTCCGGCGAAATCGGCAAGCGGGTCGAGTTCGATGTGGTGAACCCCGAAGGCGAACTGGACCGTACGCTGCTGGAGCGCGTGGTGGCGCCGCTGGAACACATGCTGCGTAATGCCGTGGATCACGGCATCGAAAGCCCTGACGCGCGCGTTGCCAGCGGCAAGCAGGACACCGGCCGTGTGACCCTGGACCTGGGTCGCGAAGGTGGCGAAGTGGTGATCGTGCTGACGGACGATGGCAAGGGGATCGACACCGATGCCGTGCGCCGCAAGGCGGTGGAGCGCGGCCTGATCGACGACGATGCTGTGCTGACCGATCAGGAGGTGCAGCAGTTTATTTTCAATGCCGGTTTCTCCACCGCAACGGAAGTTACGCAGATTTCCGGCCGTGGTGTGGGTATGGATGTGGTGGCGTCTGAGATCAAGCAGATGGGCGGCTCGGTCACCATCGATTCGCGGCGCGGCGAAGGCACCCGCTTTACCATCCGACTGCCCTTTACCCTGGCGATGAACCGCGCCCTGATGGTGCGCGTGGGTGACGACAGCTATGCGATTCCGCTGAACCAGATCGAAGGTATCGTGCGCATCAGCCCGTACGAACTGGAAGCCTATTTCGGTACCGAAGAAACGCCCTTCACTTACGCGGGGCAACAATACGATTTCGAATACCTGGGCAGCTTCGTCCACGGCTCCCTGAAACCCCAGCATCTGGAAAGCCAGGTGTTGCCGATGCCGGTACTGCTGGTGCGCAGCTCCGAGCATACGGTAGCGGTGCTGGTGGATGCCCTGGTGGGCTCACGGGAAGTCGTGGTGAAGTCCGTCGGCCCGCAGCTGGCCACCGTCGCCGGTATCAGCGGCGCCACCATCCTCGGGGATGGTTCGGTGGTGATCATTCTGGATATTCATTCCCTGATCCGTGCGGCCCACATGCAGCGTCAGCATCTGGCCGCTGAAGAGCGCCGTGCCGCGCAGCAGATCGAGCACGAGCGTCAGAAGGCGGTGGAGGCCGAGCGTGCTGCAGCGAATCCGGTGATCATGGTGACCGATGACTCGGTGACCGTGCGCAAGGTGACCACGCGCCTGCTCGAGCGTAATGGTTATGAAGTGATTACCGCCAAGGACGGGATCGATGCCATCGCGACCCTGGAAGACAACAAGCCGGATCTGATGCTGCTGGATATCGAAATGCCACGCATGGACGGCTTCGAAGTGGCCACCCACGTGCGCCACGATGCTCGCCTCAAGGACGTGCCGATCATCATGATTACCTCGCGGACCGGCGAGAAGCACCGCGACCGCGCGTTCGATATCGGTGTGAACGCCTACATGGGCAAACCGTTCCAGGAGAACGAGCTGCTCTCGGCCATTGCCGAGTTGCTGGCCCAGGCGCGGGAGACGGCCAGTGCGTCGTCTGACTGACGGCGCGCGGAGCTGAAACGATGCCTGCCAACCCGCGCATCGGCATCATCGCCGACACCATCTTGCAAGGACACCTGCTGGCCTCGGCGGTCAAGGGGCAGGGCTACGATGTGGTGTTGCTGAATACCGATCCGACGCAACTGGAAGGCGACTGGCTGACCCTGGCGCCGGATCTGTGGGTGGTGGACCTGACCCAGGAAGATCGCTGGCAAGCCCTGCTTGACCAGTTACTGGAAGACGCCCAGGCGCCGGTGCTGTTCTGTGACGGCCAGGCACCCACCCGGATTGCTGCCGAATACCCGCGCTGGGAGCGACGCCTGCTCGGCAAGCTGCTGGATTATGTGGGCAAGCCGCGCATTCGCGAGGAACTGGAAACCCTGGTGCCGGCCCGCGCAGAGGCGCGCAAACCGATCGCGCCGCCGCGCGAGTTCCAGGGCCTGGCGCCCGGCGAAGTGCCGGAACAGGTCTGGGTGCTGGGGGCGTCTCTCGGTGGGCCTGCTGCCGTCAAGCTGTTCCTGGATTGCCTGCCTGCCGAACTGCCGGTGGCGTTTTTTCTGGCACAGCACATCGACGGCGGCTTTCTCGATACCCTCGCCAAGGTACTGTGCCGCGACAACGGCTTCGACTGCCAGGTGGGCCGCGATGGCAGCACCCTGCGTCGTGGCAGTGTGCTGCTGGCGCCGGTGGATTATGAAGTCACCTTCACCACTGCCGGGCAGGTGCGCTCGGCGGGCAAGCCCTGGGAGGGGCCTTACTCGCCCTCCATCGATCAGGCGATCCAGAACACCAGCCAGACCTTCGGCGCACGCTGCGGCGCCATCCTGTTTTCCGGCATGGGCAATGATGGCAGTATCGCAGCACCGGGTATGGTGCAGCGCGGTGCGCCGGTCTGGGCCCAGAATGCCGAGAGCTGCGCGGTCAGCAGCCAACCGGATGCCGCACGGGACACCGGCTGTGTCAGCTACAGCGGTGATCCCGAGCAACTGGCCCGGCAACTGGTGGAGCACGTGCGCCGGAGCCTGCACCCTGCAACCCCCGACCTATCGAGGAAGGCATGATGGCGGAACTGCCGAACGACATTGCAAGCCTGCTGATTCCCATGCAGGGGCGCCCCTGGCTGCTGCCCAACATTGCCGTGGCGGAAGTGATCCCGCTGCGCCAGCCGGACCGCCCCGGCCATGGTTCCGAGTGGCTGCTGGGCTGGATCAACTGGCGCGACCAGGATATCCCGCTGCTGTCGTTTGAACGCTTGAACGAATCCGGCCAGGTGACCATCGGCGCCGAAGCCCGGATTGCGGTGCTCAACAGTGTCACCGGGAATATCGGTTTTTATGCGGTGGTGGTGCAGGGGATTCCGCGCCAGCTCAAGGTCAATCGGCAGGATCTGGTGGAAGAGCCGGTGGACACCGGACCGGCGGAAGCCATGTATATCCAGCTCGGCGGTGATCTTGCCGTGATTCCGGATCTGGATGCCATGGAACAGGCAGTGAGCGGCCTGCGCCAGTCATGACCCCCGTGGATCGCACGCGGCTGGCCGCGCTGGCGGCGCGCCCCGCCTTTCACAAGGGGCGTTACCGCAACCCGGATCGCACCCCGCGCCATGGTTTTGGCGCTTTTCTGCGTTGGCAGCGTGAGACCGGCGGCCGTTTCCCGCCCGGGCGCGCCTTCCCCCTGACGACGCCAGACCCAGTATTGCTGAACAGCCCGGCGGAGGCGCCGCGCCTGACCTGGATCGGTCATGCCAGCTTTCTGTTCCAGTATCGCGATATCAGCTTGCTCACCGACCCGGTGTTTGCGCGTCGTGCCAGCCCGGTGCAATGGGCCGGGCCCAAGCGCTTCACGCCGCCCGGCCTGACCGCCGACACGGTGCCGCCGGTGAATCAGGTGCTGATCTCGCATAACCATTACGATCACCTGGACCACGATACCGTGCGGGCCTTGCATCGCCGCTTCGGCAGCGCCATCACCTGGTTTGTGCCAGAGGGCGTCGGTGCCTGGTTTCGCCGCCGGGGCATCCGCAATCTGGTCGAGCGCGGCTGGTGGCAAAGCGCCCCGCATCAGGCTGGCGAAGCGTTCTTTGTGCCCGCGCAACACTTCAGCGGCCGGGGCGCCCGCGACGGCAATCGCACCCTGTGGGGCGGTTGGGTGATGGACATCCATGACCTGCGGCTTTATTTTGCCGGCGACACCGGCTACGGCAGCTGCTTTGCCGAGATCGGCGAGGTGTTTGGCGAAATCGACCTGGCTCTGATCCCGATTGGCGCTTATGCGCCGCGCTGGTTCATGAGCCCGGTCCATGTGGACCCGGACGACGCCGTGCAGATTCATCGGGACGTGCGTGCGCGTACCTCGGTGGCCATGCATTGGGGCACGTTTGTGCTCACCGATGAACCCATGGACGAGCCGCCGCGCCGCCTGGCCGAGGCCCGGGCTGCCGCCGGTGTGGCCGACGACGCCTTTCGCGTGCTTGGCCATGGTGAGACCCTGACCCTGTCATTGACCCCGTAACACCGGAACCCGCAATGCCCGATACGCCGCATCACCCCAGCACGGAAGAACGCGCGATCCTGTTCGCGCTGCGCCTGTTCAGCCGACTGCCCCTGGGGCTGGTCACCCGCTTTGGCGCCGCCATCGCCTGGCTGATCAGCTGGTTCCCACTGCGCTACGCCAGCGCCTACCGGGTGACGCTGGTGAACATCATGCTGTGCTACCCCGAGCTCAGTTACCGCGAGGCCACCCGGCGCGCCCGCGCTGCGCTGACCGAGACCGGCCGCACTCTGGCCGAGTTTGCCCACGTGTGGACCCGCCCGGCGTCAGAAAGCCTGGCCCGCATCACCTCGGTCAAAGGCATGGAGGCGCTGCGTGCCGCCTACGCCAGCGACCGCCCGGTGCTGCTGCTCACCCTGCATCAGTCGAGCTGGGAACTGCCCAACCTGCTGATCGGCCCGGAAGGCCCGATGCAGGTGTTCTACCAGCCCGATGACAGCGCCGCCCTGAACGATATCGTGACCCGCGCCCGGGAAAGCACCGGCAGCACCCTGGTGCCCGCCGACGCCCGCGGCATCAAGGCGGCGGTGGCCGCCATGGGCCGTGCGGAAACAGTCGCCATCCTGTCGGACCACACGCCCAAGGGCCGCAACAACCCGATCATCCCACTGTTCGGTTACCCGGTGCGCACCTCGAACCTGCCGCACAAGCTGATCAAGCGCTATCAGCCGCACATCTTCTTTGTCGGCTGCCACCGCCGCAACGGCCCGCGCGACATCGAGGTGTATATCGAGCCCGCCCCGGAAGACGCCTACAGCGAAGACGAAACCACCTGCCTCACCGCCATCAACCGCACCCTGGCGATGCTGATCAGCCGCTATCCCGCCCAGTACCACTGGGTGTACAAACGCCTGCGTTATATGGATACCGGCAAGCAACAGATTTACCAGAAAGCTGTGGTACCTTACCTGAAGCAGGCGCGCCGCGAGGACCGAAGCCTCCGCCTGAGCGACCTGCCACGCTGAGCACGAGACGCCGAACAAGAAAAGGGGAGAGGACATGGGACTTCGCAGCACGGACACCCAATGGGGCGCGACCAACAAGCTCCTGCACTGGGCACTCTTTCTGGTCGTACTGGCCACCTTCGTGGCTGTTAATGTAGCTGGCACCTATGATCGCGGCACCGACGAGCGCGCCTGGTGGATGGTGATGCACCGCAGCTTCGGCCTGCTGGCCATGTTGATCATGGTGGTCTATCTGATCCTGCGTCCCTGGGCCCGTCGCCCTTATCAGCATGGCGCCCTGTGGCAATCGCATCTGTCCACGGTGGTACACCTGGGCCTGGTGCTGCTGGTGATCGGCATGCCCATCGCCGGCCTGCTGATGTCCCAGTTTGCCCAGCGCGAAGTCAGTGTGTTCGGCTGGTTCGCCATCCCGGTGGTGCTGGGGGAGAACCGCGACCTGTCCTCGATGATCTACGATGCCCACACCAAGGTCGCGGCCCCACTGGTCTTTGTGCTGATCCTGCTGCACATCGGCGGCGCCCTGTGGCACCACTTCTTCGACAAGGACAACACCCTGACGCGGATGCTCAAGTAACGGCGGCTCCCTCGGCGCTGGGCGAATCCAGTTCGTCCAGCGCATCCGCCTGGCTCTTGAACGCCTTGGCGAAGATGGCTCGATGCCGGGCCATGAAAATACCCAGATTCTCGCCCTGCTCCTCGCTCAGCGAGGGCTCGGCCTTCTGCAATACACTGGTCAGCCGTTCGGCCAGCTCCAGCATCTTGTCATGGCGGTCGGCTTCGGCTTTATCCATGAATAATTGCTCCAGATCCCGGCTGCTGCGATATACCACTTCGACGGCCATTCATTACCTCTACGCCCTGTTGATGCTGTCCATATGGACAGTATTCAAAGCGTATAGGATTCCGCAGCACTTGAACAGGGGGTACGGCTCAGTGTTCCGCCAGATCCAGTTCGTTATGAATCAGCACCACACACTGTGATGCAAACAGCATGGTGGGGCCGAGGCTGATCTTTTCTGCGCCCAGCCGGGCAAGGCTGCCGAACGTCTTCTTCGGCATGGGGATGTGATCAGTCAGCAGAAAGCAGGGATTGCCGCTGAACGCCACGCCTCGAATGGGCGCGCCTTTCTTGTCCATCACATAGAGCTGATGATCTTCTGCCAGCTCCTTCACCAGCTTCTCGAAACTCAGGGTACGCACCTGGATGCCCGGCTCCACCGCCCGCGCCTGCTCCTTGCCCAGGCCTTGCGAGGCGTCCAGCGCCCGCGCCACCTTGGCCAGCAGGGCCTGTTCGTGAAAGCCACCGATATGCTGCATGTCAGCCGCTGTGAAGGTGACCGTGCGGGAAAAGTCGCGGGTGCTTTCCAGCACCAGATGCACCACCACATCGTCGCGATGTGACTGCGCCACAAACAGGCTGTTCATCAGCGTGTGGGCGAGGATCTCGGTGTGCGCCTCGCCGCCCACCTGGGCCAGCAGGGCCTGGCTGTCGGTGGGTGCGGCCCGGGCGCGGAGTACGAAGGTGCGCATGGCAATCGCTCTGGCTGGAAGAAGGCGGACGCAGTATAGCGGATCGACAGCCCCGCCTCAGAAGCGCGGCAGCGCATGATGCAGCCAGCGGTGGCAGACTTGCTGATAGACTGCCTCGAAACGGGTATCCACCGGATACTTCCGCAACGACTGCTCCAGAATATGAAAGCGGTGACTGGTAAGTGAAAAGATACCCAGGGTCACCCCCACCAGTCCCACACCTGCCAGCCCCTCATGCAGGATGGCCATAACGCCCGCCGTCAACATCACCAGCAGCACACCAATCTGCACCAGCGCCAGCCACATATTGCGCGCCACCAGGGTGGTGAAGGCGCGCCATGCCGCCAGGTTGTCGATCACCGGATGGCGCGCCGTGAAGCGGCGGATATCCAGATAACAGACCGCAACGAAACTCATGGTTATGCCCCATGCCATCAGCAGGATAACCGGCGACCGCGCCTTGAGCAGTTCGGGCAGTGGCGTATCCCCGAGTAAAGCCTCGCCGTAAAACGGGAAGCCCAGTGCCAGCACCACCGTAATCACGGTAATGACCATGACAATGGCCGGTATCGATTCCGTGTTTTCCAGCAGTGGCGCTTCGGGTGCTTTCCAGCGCTCGTCCGGCTCTTCACTCATGACCCTTCCCCCGTACCTGTCTGGCGTTGTTATACCTGGATTCTGCCTGTGATCGCGCCGCTTGGGCAGTAGGTTGGATACACGCCTGGAACACTGTTGGCACGTCCGTAACGATTTTGCTACGGCTCTCCAACCGACCTGGTGCGGGGCCGCTCCTAGACTGTTCAGTGCGCTAATGCATATCGCGCTTCGGCGACAGGAGAACCCCATGACAACAACAAGATTGCTGATCGCAGCAGGCACCCTGTGCATGCTGGCCGCCTGCGGCGGTTCATCGTCCATCAACGGTGGCGGGCCGGGCAGCCCCCCGGGTGGGCCGGGTGACCCGGGCGGCCCCGGGGCCGGGCAGGGCGAGATCCGCGTATTATCCAACCGCGCTGACCTGATCAGCGGGGGGGACGCCCTGGTGGAAGTGGTGCCTGGCTCGCCGGAGCAGCTGGACGGCGCCCGCGTGCTGCTGGGCAATACCGACATTTCTGACCAGCTGGTGCGCACCGACGAAGGCACCCTCAAGGGCTTGGTCGAGGGTCTGGCCCTCGGCCCCAACACCCTGCGCGTGGTGCTGGGCGACAACCGCCAGCTGCAGCAGGCGATCATCAACCACCCCCACGGTGGGCCGGTGTTCTCCGGGCCGCAGGTGCAGCCGTGGCGTTGCACCAACGCCAATGCGGTGGACGCCCAGTGCAACCAGCCACCGGAGTACAGCTTCAAGTATGTGCCGGCCGACCGCCTGCAAACCCTGCTGACCAGCTTTGATCCCAGCGACCCCGGCTTGCCGGATTCGCTGCTCCCCTACGATCCCGAGAACCCGCCGCCCGCCAGTGATATCGCTGTAATCACCACCGATCACGGGGTCGAAGTGCCGTTCATCGTGCGCCAGGAGCGCGGCGTGCAGAACCGCGACCGCTATCTGATCATGACCCTGTTCCAGCCCGGCGAGCCCTGGAGTGCCCTGGCGCCGCAACCGCAGTGGAACCGCAAGCTGCTGATTCACCACGGCGGTAACGTGGGCGTGAGCTATGGCATGGGTAACCCGCCCGAGGGTGACATTGCCGGCACTGCCCCGGATGGTGCCGAGTTCCTGCTGGGCGACAGCATCACCACCGCGCTGGCCCGTGGCTTCATGACCCTGTCCACTGCGCAGGGCAACCTGGGCCATAACGCCAACCTGGTGACGGCCGCCGAATCCCTGATGATGGCCAAGGAACGCATCGTCGAGCAGTACGGTGAAATCCGTTACACCATCGGCACCGGCTGCTCCGGCGGTTCCATTACCCAGCAGCATGTGGCCAACGCCTACCCGGGCATCTATCAGGGGCTGATCGTGCAGTGTTCCTACCCGGATGTCTGGACCACCGCCACCCAGTTCGCCGACTACAACCTGCTCAGCAACTACTTCGGGCTGCAAGTGCCGGAAGGCCCTGAAGGTGTGCCGGACCTGCTGCGCAACGCCCTGGCCGGGGACGTATCGCTGCTGCAGTGGGGGGCTTTTTATGGCCACCTGCCGCTGAACCCGGTGGTGTCCGATCTGGCCTTCTTCCCCTCGGCCGCGCCGGATCAGGAAAACTGCCGCGGCTTGCAGGAGGGCGTGCAGGTGTATGACCCGGACAACGCGCCGGATGGCCTGCGCTGTGGCCTGCTGGACTACATGATCAACCAGTTCGGCCCGCGCCCGCCGGAAGTCTGGACCCCGAACGAAGCGCTGTTGTCGCGCGGCTTCGCCGGCATTCCGCTGGATAACGTGGGCGTGCAATATGGCCTGAATGCCCTGAACCTGGGCCTGATCACCCCCGATCAGTTCCTGGCGGTCAACCGCGAGATCGGCGGCCTGAGCGTGGACATTCGCCCGCAACCCGAGCGCACCCGCGCCGACATGGCGACCCTGCGCAACGCCTACCGCACCGGCGCCATCAACACCGCCGAGCATCTGGCCAATGTGCCGATCATCGACCTGCGCGGGCCCGACCCCGGGATAGCCCACGACGCCTTCCACTCCTGGCAGATGCGCGCCCGGCTGGAAGCCACCCAGGGTCACGCCGACAACCATGTGATCTGGTACGGCCCGGCGCCGCTGTTCGGCGACACGGTATTCACCACCGAGGCCCTGCTGGTGATGGACCTGTGGCTGTCGGAAATCGAACAGGACGATCGCGAAGTGGACATCGCCCAGCGTGTGGTGGACAACAAGCCCACCTTTGCCCGCGACCGTTGCCTGTCGGTCTCTGGCTTGCTCGGCGGTCCTGACGGCCCCATCGTACCGCTGACCGGCAACCTGCTGTACCCGGACCCGCTGCTGCCGTTCCTGGACCTGTCCCTGCTGCCCTCGGCCCCGGCCGAGCTGGGCGTGATTGCAGACGCCCTGACCGGCCAGGCCTGTGGCCTTGATGTGGATACGCTGCCAGTGGTCAACGACCTGCCGGTGGTGAGCGATCTGATCGGCCTGATTCGTGGCGTGCTGAGCCCGATCCTCGATCCGGTGCTGAATGTGGTGGCCACCACCCAGCAGACCGTGGTGCAGACCCGCTTCGGCACCCCGCGCACCGTGGCCGGAGACGACATCCGTACCCTGACCAACAAGTGCCAGCTCAAGCCCATAGATCCGGCGGATTACCCACCGCTGGTGGCAACCTCCAGCTTCCTGCAGCAAGTGGCAGAGATCTTCCCGGAGGGCGTGTGCGACTACAGCCAGCCCGGCGAAGGCGTGCTGCCGACGGAAACCTGGCTGCACTACGGCGACAGCGAGCAGGTGATCTTCGGCGGCGAACCGCTGGATGCCAGCCGCGCCCAGGGCTCCCGCCAGGGCTGGGCGTCACCGGCGTTCGACGTCGGCCTCTGATCCGCGCGCCTGAACGCGCAAGGCTGCCGGTGCGCCCGGCGCCTTGCGCGTTTTTTTATGGCCGCGCTCAGGTGACTATGATGTAATACACTGTAGTCGAGTCGAGCGAGGAACAGATCATGGGCGTGACAACGGTTCGCCTTCAGGCAGAGATCGAACAGCAGCTTGAGGCTATCGCCAGCCGACTTCACCGAAGCAAAGGCTGGGTGATCAACGAGGCGCTTTCCGACTACATCAAGAAGCAGGCGCTGGAGCAGGCACGCTGGCAGCAAACCCTGGACGCCATGGCGTCTGCGGCGCAGGGCAAGGTGGCGGAGGCCTCGGAGGTGCATGAGTGGCTCAGCAGATGGGGCACTGATAATGAGCAGGATGCGCCGGGGTCTGGCCGTTGAAACTGGTTTATGCGGAAGATGCTGTCGCAGATCTGAAGCGCCTCAGAGGAGCGGCCCATAGTGTTGCCACGGAGCTGATCAGCCGGGTGGAAGCGCTGCGCCAGTTCCCCCGCATGGGGGTGCCGGTTGAAATGGCGCCGGACCCTGACACTGTGCGTGATATGGTGTTCGGTCGGTACGTGGTGCGCTACGCCATCCATCCCAGCGTCCTCATCATTCTGCGCATATGGCATGGATTGGAGGGAGAGCGCTAGCGCGTCGAGGCGCCGGCGCTGCAAAAAGCTTGACCACCCATAACCCAGTGGTTATGTTTTATTCATAACTGGTTGGTTATGGATTTCAAAATGCTGCAACCTCACGACCCCCTCTTCAAGGCTCTGGCTGACCCCACGCGGCGTGCCATTTTCGAACAGCTCTGCCATCAAGGCGATCAGACGGTCAGCGCGTTGACCGCCCAAGCCGGCGTGTCGCAACCCGCAGTCTCAAAGCACCTCGGGATACTGAAGCAGGCCGGGCTGGTCAGTGATCGCCATGAGGGGCGACAAACGCACTACCGCGCCCAGCCAGCTGCGCTGAACCCGCTGAAAGAGTGGACCCAGCAGATGAACGCGTTCTGGCTGGCGCGCTTTGACGACCTTGAACGGGTGCTACAGGGGATGGATCAATGAGTAGAGGCGCTGAAAACACACAGTCCGTGGTGGTCGAGCGTGAGCTGCTGCATCCGCCGGAGAAAGTCTGGCGTGCCCTGACCCAGCCCCACCTGATGGAGGCCTGGCTGACCAGAACAGACTTCAGCCCCGCAGTCGGCCACAGCTTCGCGTTGCAGTTTGACTGGGGCGCCGTCGAGTGCAGAGTCCTGGAGATCGAGCAACACCAGGCGCTGTCGTACACCTGGGAATCGGGCGCGCTGAAGAGCGTGGTCCACTGGACTCTGACGCCTACCCCCAAAGGCACCTTGTTGCGCATGGAGCAGTCGGGGTTTGCGGCGGAGCATTCACCGGACTACTCGCAGCAAGCGCGGTACTACATGGGCGCGAAGGCCGGTTGGCCGCGGTTCATGGCGGCACTGGAGCGGGTTCTGGAAAACGAAGATGGGGGAGCACAACCGTGAATATCACACTTTGGGTCTTGCAGGGTCTGCTCGCGTTTCACACCGTGATGGGCGCCGTCTGGAAATTCTCGAACCCGGCGCACACCGTGCCCTCGTTACAGGCTATCCCACACAGCGCCTGGATCGGGTTGGCTGTATTCGAACTGTTCCTGAGCGTGGCGCTGATCCTGCCCGCCGTGTACAAGCCAGCGGCGCTGATGGCGCCCGTGGCCGCGCTCTGCATCGCCGCTGTCATGCTGCTGTATTGCGGCCTGCACATGGCCTCCGGTGATGCGAACCATGGCCAGATGATCTACTGGCTGGTGGTGGCCGCCGTATGCGCGTTTATTGCCTACGGAAGGTTGGTATTGAAGCCCCTGTAACCCGTGGCGCGGTGCGAGGTCCAGCGGGCAGGGCAAGACGCCAGCGTTCAAAACCCGGATAATGTGCGGCCCTGTGAAATACCCGGTGCCCGCCCATGGAAATCAAAGTCAATTATCTCGACAACCTCCGCCTGGAGGCCCTGTTTGACGACTTCAAGGTGATTTCCGATCAGCCGATCCGTTACAAGGGTGACGGGTCGGCCCCGGGGCCGTTTGATTATTTTCTGGCGTCGTCGGCCCTGTGTGCGGCCTATTTCGTCAAGGTGTACTGCAACACCCGGAATATCCCCACCGACAATATCCGCCTGTCGCAGAACAACATTGTTGATCCGGAAAACCGCTACAAGCAGATCTTCCGCATACAGGTAGAGCTGCCGGAAGACCTTTCCGACAAGGATCGCCAGGGCATCCTGCGTGCCATCGACCGCTGCACCGTGAAAAAAGTGGTGCAGGCCGGGCCGGATTTCCAGATCGAAACCGTGGATAACATCGACGAAGACGCCCAGGCCCTGCTGATGGCGGTGCCCGACCCATCGCAACAGACCTGGATCGAAGGCAAGGACCTGCCCCTGGAGCAGACCATCGCCAACATGACCGCCATGCTGGCGGACCTCGGCATGAAGATCGAAATTGCCTCCTGGCGGAATATCGTGCCCCATGTCTGGTCGCTGCATATCCGTGATGCCGCCTCGCCCATGTGCTTCACCAA
>PNLU01000066.1 GCA_013823245.1 Alcanivorax sp. | reverse complement strand
GCACCAGCGGCATGTTGATGGTGGTGAAGCGCACCCCTTCATGAGCCAGTTCCGAGGCTGCGCAGCGGCTGAAGGCATCCAGTGCGGCCTTCGAGGCCACGTAGGCCGAGAAGCGCGGCGCATTGGTGAGCACGCCGATCGACGAGATATTGATGATGTGGCCGCTGCGCTGCTCGGTCATGCCTGGCAGCAGCCGCATGATCAGACGCAGGGCGCCAAAATAATTGAGCTGCATGGTGCGCTCGAAATCATGGAAACGCTCGTAGCTGTGCGTCACGGAGCGGCGAATCGAGCGGCCCGCATTGTTGACCAGGATATCCACATGGCCGTGGTCCTTGAGCACCTGCTCCACCAGACGGTCGCAGTCCTCCAGGTCCGAAACGTCGGCACTGTAGGCTTCGGCGCGTCCTCCGAGCTTTTCAATCTCTTCCAGAGTTTCGTCGAGCTTTTCCTTGGTCCGGGCCACCAGCAGCACATGGGCGCCAGCGCGGGCCAGTTTCAGCGCGGCGGCCTTGCCGATGCCGGAGGTGGCGCCGGTCACCAGCACGATGCGGCCGTCCACACGTTCTTCCAGTGTCGGCAGCGGCAGTGTCTCGTCCTTGCGGGTGTCGCGCTCCGGGTCCAGATGGTTGGCCCAGTAGTCCCACAACACCTGGGCATAGGACTCCAGCTCCGGCGCTTCGATGTTGCTGCCTTCCAGCGCCGCTTTGGTCTTGCCGTTGTCGTAGGTGGTCGGATAGGTCAGGAACTTGAGGGTGGCCTCGGGAATATCGAGGCTCTCCAGGGCCTGGTGCAGCAGGTATTTCGACGGTGTCAGGTTGCCGACGCCCCTGCCCAGTGTGCTCAGGCCCGGAATCGAGCGAAACAGGCTGTTGTCCAGGCGTACGGCCATTTTCGGCGCGTCCGCCACGCTGGCAAACAGGTTCACCACCTGCCCCAGGCTGTAATGCTTGTCGGCGGTCAGGTGGAAGCACTCACCATCCCGGCCCGGCAGGTGAGCCAGATGGTCGATGGCGTCGGCCACGAAGTCCACCGGCACGATGTTGAAGCGGCCGCCCTCGATGCCCAGCAGTGGAATCCACGGGGGCAGCAGGTCGTGCAGCCGCTGGATCAACTTGAACAGGTAGTAGGGGCCGTCCACTTTGTCGATTTCGCCGGTGCGCGAGTGACCGACGACCATCGAGGGCCGATAGATACGCCACGGTATCGTACTGGTCTCGCGCACCAGTCGCTCGGACTCATGCTTGGTGAACAGGTAGGGGTCATCCAGCGGTCCGGCTTCCTCGAACATGTCCTCGGTAAAGGTGCCTTCGTACAGGCCGCCGGCGGCGACGGAACTGACGTGATGAAAGCAGCCTGCGCCCAGTTCACCGGCCAGGGCCAGCGCCTGGCGCGTGCCCTCGATATTGGTGATCTGCTGGGTTTCGGCATCACGGCTGAGATCATAGATGGCCGCCAGATGCATGAACTGCTGCACTTGTCCCTTGAGATCGTCGCGATCACGCTTGGCCAGGCCGAGCAGCTTTTTCGTCATGTCGCCCTTGATGGCGACCAGCTGTTCAGGCTTGGCATTCAGGCGCTTGCGCAGTGCGTCCAGCTTGTATTCCGAGCCTGGGCGCACCAGTGCGAAGACGCGGGCGTCCTCGTGGCGCAGCAGGCGGGCGACAAGATAACGGCCGATAAAGCCGGTGGCTCCGGTTACGAAGTAGTTCATCAACTGACCCCTTTGCTTCCCTGTTGTACAAGATGATTCCCGGTATGAACAAATAGTGCGGCGCTGGGCTGGGTAGCGTCCAGCTCTGTCTGCAGGGTGTTTCCAGGCTGCATGCGCGCCGACTAATGACTTACATTTGTGAGTTGAATTGTCAGTTTGTCCCGGTAATATGTCAACTATGCGTACAAAAAAAGAACATTAAAGCGATGGGTGGTGTTTTTTTCACCTTAAACAGCTTACAAGTGTTCTTTTAAAGTGGCAGTATGAACGCTCCATGTGAAGAGGAAGCAAGGTCCATGCCTGAAGCGGGTAACGCCCCCCGACTGTCCCGGGCGGAAAAGAAACAGCATACCCGGGACAGGATCCTGGCGGCGACGCTGGCGTTGCTGGCGGATGGTCGGGGCCTGGACAGCCTGGGGTTGCGCGAGGTGGCCCGCGCGGCCGACCTGGCACCGACATCCCTGTATAACCATTTCCCCGACATGGAGGCGTTGGGTCTGGCGCTGGTGGAACGCACTTGCGATCAGCTGCGCTACGCCATGCGTGATGGCCGCGCGGCGCTGATCGGGGGCAATGCCACGGACGCCATTCGCAACATGATCGAGCGTTTCATCAGCTATCTGGACCACCATGAGCCGGAGTTCAGGCTGCTGGTCCGGCAGCGCCTGGGGGCTTCGCAGGCCTACCGCCGTCGCATTCACCGCGCCCTGCAACTGCTGGTGGAAGAGCTGGCGGAAGACGTGCGCCAGGTGGTCATGCGTCGCGTGTCGGTGCCCGTGGACGTGGTGCGTGAGGCTGAGGCCGCAGTGGCCATCATGTTCGGCTTCGGCATTCTGGCCCAGGACATGTCCCCGGAAACCCGACGGTTGCAGTTGCCGCGTCTGGAAGTGCAGTTGCAGATGGTGTTTCTGGGCGGGCGGGCCCTGGCTGCAGGCATGCGTCTGGAGGGGGCGGGCTGAGGCTGGATGGCAGGCCTTACTTTAAGTTTGCCTTGTAACATTCTGACCTTATTCACAAAATTCCGATAAATGGGGTTGTCTGAACGTCAAAGTTACTTTAAAAGATTGATGTAACTTATTGATGTGTGGAGCCAGGTATGGCCTTCGATCCCCATGATCCTTATGACGCGGCCGCACTGTATGACATGTGGCTGAACTGCCAGGGCTGCCCGGCGACGTTCGACTTCGAACCGCAGCGGCCGCTCGGACTGGACTACTACCATGACATCGGGCAGCGCGCGAAGGCCGAGGGCTGGGTTGTGCATGAGCAGCCGGAAGCCGAGCCGGGCGAGGATGTCAGCTATCTGGTGTGCTGCCCGGAATGTGCCGCGCGGTTTGGTCTGGCCGCCCCTGCACCCGGGCAACGGCGCGCGCCGGTGGCCATCATGGATATTTGCGCGGCCGTTCGTGCCGCCGAAGACGAACTGGCCGCCTGAGCGCGGCCTGATCGTTCCTGCCATGGCGGAGCGCCCGCCTGCCTTCCTATACTCCCCGACCTGTTGATCCATCATCGAGAATCGAAAGGGGAATCCCATGACCGCTGAGGACATGAGCCTGGCCGAGGCCTTGCGTAATCGCCGCTCCGTGCGCGGCTTTCTGGACAAGCCGGTGCCGCAGGCAGTGCTTGACGAGGTGTTTTCGCTGGCCCAGCTGGCCCCCAGCAACTGCAACATCCAGCCCTGGCGTGTGCTGGTGGCTTCGGGTGCTACCCGCGATACGCTGCGTGAGCGCATGGTGGCCAACGCCACGCAGGGCAAAGCCATCCAGCCTGACTTCGAGCACCTGCCGTCGTTCGAGGGGGTTTACCGCCAGCGCCAGGTGGATTGCGCGGTGGAGCTCTACAACAACATGGGCATTGCCCGGGACGACAAGGCCGGGCGCCTGCGCGCCACGCTGCGCAATTTCGAGCTGTTTGATGCGCCTCATGTGGCTTTCATTGGCATGGATCGTCGTTTTGGTGTCACGGTGGCGCTGGATGTGGGCATGTACATCCAGAGCCTGATGCTGGTGATGACCGCCTTTGGCATCGGTTCCTGCGCGCAGGGCAGCATGCGCTACTACCCGGGTGATGTGCGCGAGGTCTTTGGTGAGCCGGACGACACGGCCATTCTGTGCGGTATCAGCTTTGGCTATGAAGACACCGCCGTGGATGCCAACCGTACCCGTGTGGGCCGCGCGCCGCTGGGTGAGTCGGTGACCTTCCTCGGCTGAGACCTTTCCGGTCCGGTTCCATGCGGAAGTGATATGCGGAATGTGTGCGTGCACTTACATACCGGGTATTCCCGGTGTCGTGCCCGCACAAGCAATTCATTCCGGCTTATGCTATGCTTCCGCGCTTTCCTGCAACGCTCCACAGGTGTTATGTCCGGTTCCATGATCATCGTCAAAGGCACCATCCCGGTCCGAGAAGACTGCCGTGAAGACGCGGTGGCGCTCGTCCATGCGCTGGCGGAGGCGTCACGCTCGGAAGAGGGGTGTGTGGCCTATGAGGTGTATGTGCAGGCGGATCAGCCCGAGATCATCATGATCTGGCAGCAGTGGCGCTCCCTGGACGCTCTGGAGATCCATTTTGCCTCTGCGCATGTGGATGCCTTTCTGGACGCGATCCCCGACATGATCGACGGTCAGGTCACGTCATCACGCTTTGAAGTGCACGCTGAAGACAGCGACCTGATCGATGATGAGGCTCTGGAGCTGGAGATGCCGCGTGTGTTGCTGGGTGAAGAGATCGTGCTGCACTGATCACGCTGAACGGTAGATGCCGACCAGATCCAGTTTTGTGATGTCCCCGAGTGCGGTGAGTGCCGCGTCAATACCCCCCTCTTCGTTTTCCACCTTGATGGTCTGCATGCCCAGTGCCCGGGCTGGCTTCAGATTGATGCCCAGATCATCCAGAAAGACCACCTCCGCCGGGGCGACACCCGCCATATCGCACGCCTTGAGGTAGAACGCGGGCTCCGGCTTGCGCACCCCCGCGCGGCTGGATTCCAGCACGAAGCGGAAGCGGGCCATTGCCGCCTCAACGCTGGCGGCATGGGTCTCGTCATGGCTCATGCCCGCGCCGTGGCCCACCGGCAGGTTATTGGTCAGGCAGGCCAGGAAAAAATGCACCTTCAGGGCGTCCAGTACACGCAGCATGCCGGGTCTTACCGGGGTGGCCAGCAGTGGCACCAGGTCACGCCCGCGCACCGCGTGTCCACGCGCGCGCGTCTCTGCCAGAAAGGCCTGGTCAAACGCCTCCAGAGAGATATCACCGCGCTCGAAGCGCGCCCAGGCGTTGGTATCCGGGTTGATGGCGTTGGTCTGCCTCAGGAAGTCGCTGGGCAGGGCATGGGCCTGCTCATAGCGGCGCAGGGCGACAAAGGGACTTTCGGCAATCACGCCACCAAAATCAAAGAAGAGGGCTCTGGGTGTCATGGTCATGGTGGCGTTCGCTGTCCTGTTCTACTCTTGGGGTTCTGATGTGCCGGAGGGGCTGAATGAAAACCCGCATCGCCTCCGTGGAAGAAGTGCGCGAAAACTTCCACGGGCAAGGCTATATCTGTAACGATGAAATCGCTACCGCTGTCTTCCTGGCGGCGCAGCTGCGCAAGCCGATCCTCGTGGAGGGGCCGCCCGGTGTCGGCAAGACCGAACTGGCCAAGGCATCGGCAGCGTTTCTGGAAGCGCCGCTGATCCGTCTGCAATGTTATGAGGGGCTGGATGAAGCCAAGGCATTGTACGAGTGGAAGTATGGCAAGCAGCTGCTCTATACACAGCTGCTCAAGGACAAGCTCGGAGATCTGCTGGGCAATGCCGACACGCTGGAAGCCTGCATGGAACGGCTGGCGGATTTCGGTGATGCGTTTTACTCGGAGATGTTTCTTGAGCCGCGCCCGCTGCTCCAGGCATTGCGAGCCGATGAGGCGCCGGTATTGCTGATTGATGAGATCGACAAGGCCGATCAGGAGTTCGAGGCCTTTCTGCTGGAGTTGTTGTCGGATTACCAGATCTCCATTCCCGAGATGGGCACCGTTACCGCACGCAACGAGCCGCTGGTGTTTCTGACCAGCAACAACACGCGTGAGTTGTCGGATGCGCTCAAGCGCCGCTGCCTGCACCTGTACATTCCCTACCCGGACTTGCGGCTGGAGCAGCAGATCATTGCTGCACGGGTGCCGGAAGTCAGCGAATCCCTGCGCCGTCAGCTGACTACCTTCGTGTCACGGTTGCGTGATATGGATCTGAAAAAACAACCGGCGGTGTCCGAGACCATCGACTGGGCCCGGGCGCTGGTGCTGATGCATGCGGATACGCTGACACCAGCGCAAGTTGAATCCACCCTGCGCCTGCTGTTGAAGTATGAAGAAGATCTGGTCACGGCACGGGCCGATCTGCACCGGTTGCTGAAAGACTGATGGCAGAGCAGGTCCTGACAGAATTCATCAAGGCGCTGCGCGGTGCCGGGGTGGCGGTGTCCACGTCCGAGAGTCTGGACGCCCTGCGGGTGGCTGACCTGACCGGTTATGAGGATCGCTCCCGGCTGCGTCAGGCGCTCGGCCTGGCGTTGGCAAAAAGCGAAGCCGATAAATGGCGTTACTATCAATGCTTCGATGATTTTTTCCGTTTTGTTTCGCCTTCTTCTCCTTCCTCGTCTCACCCGGATACACCGGGCGTCACGCCGCCGCCTCCGCAACCCGGGAACGCGGGCGCGTCCGGTGGCGGAGGAGGGGGCGGAGAGGGTGAGGGCCAGCAGGGCAGTGATGTGTCCGATCTGTCACGTCTGCTGGAGCAGGGCGATCCGGCGCAGATCAGCCAACGCATGGCGGCGGCGGTGCGTCAGGTGGACCTGACACGACTGCGGGTGATTACCCAGAAAGGCCTGTTTGCCCGCCGGGTGATGCTGGCCATGGGCGGCGAGGCGCTGGATCAGGATATCTTTCGGCTGGAAGGCCAGCAGGACCCGCGTGGCCTGGCATTGCGCCAGGCCCGGGATACGTTGCGCCAGACGGTCATCGAGGAGGTCAACCGGCAGTTCCTGTTGCAGGCTCGCGAAACCGGCGCGCAACTGCGCGAGCAGACCATGCGTGAAGTCAATCTGCGTGATCTGGCGGAATTCCGCGATGTGCAGGCGCTGGTGCAGCGCATGGCCCAACGACTGGTGACCCTGCATGGTCGCCGCCACCGGTCATCGCGCAAGGGCTTGCTGGATGCACGGCGCACCCTGGTGTCCAGTATCCGTCATGATGCCGTGCCAGCCAGGTTGCATTGGAAGCAGCGGCGTCTGCGCAAGCCCAAGTTGTTCGTAATCTGTGATGTTTCCAGCTCGGTAGCGTCGGCCTCGCGCTTTCTGTTGATGTTTCTTCAGTCGGTGAACAGCCTGCTGCCGCGTGTACGCAGTTTTGCCTTTGCCGCGCGCTGTGGCGAAGTGACGTCGATGTTTTCCGATCACGGCGAAGCGGACGCCGCGATCGCGGCCATTCTGGATCAGTATGCGGGCAGCGGTACCGATTACGGTGACATGCTGCGGTTTTTCTGGCGTGCCTGCGAGGCGGATCTGGATCGGCAGAGCACTGTTATCGTGTTGGGGGATGCGCGGAATAATGATCTGCCCGCTGAGCAGGGCGTGTTGCGGCAGATTGCCGAACGCAGCCGGCAGGTACTGTGGCTCAACCCTGAAGGCCGCTCGCGCTGGGGCAGTGGTGACTCTGTCATGCCAGCGTATCTGCCTTACTGCCGCCGTGCGATGCCATGTCGAAATCTGAACCAGATGGAACGTTTTGTGGATTCATTGCTGCACGATCTGCGCTAGCGCAGAACCTGACGCAGCGCCTGCGCGAGCTTGTCCAGCGTCACGGGTTTGGCGATATGGCTGATCATGCCGGCTTCATGGCAGGCGCGAATCTTGTCTGGCACCGCATGGGCTGTCAGCGCCACGATCGGGGTATCGGGCAGGCGCCCGTCCTGTTGCAACTGCAGTATCTGTCGGGCGGTGGTGAAGCCGTCCATGTCCGGCATCTCACAGTCCATCAGGATCAGATCAAAGGGCGTCTGCCTGGCCAGCAACACCGCGATAGCCTCCATGCCGCTCTCGGCAATATCCACATCGTGACCCAGCTTGCGCAGCAACCCCTCGGCCACCATCAGATTGATATGGTTGTCGTCCACGACCAGCAGCCGCGCGGAGCGCATTGGCTGGTCCGTGGTCGGGGGCGGGGTCGCGTGGGAGGCATCGGTGGCCACCGGCAGGGGCAGCCGGAACCAGAAGCAGGACCCCTGGCCCGGGGTGCTGCGTACGCCGATTTCGCCGCCCATCATCTCGACCAGTTGACGGCTGATCGCAAGCCCCAGGCCGGTGCCACCGTAACGACGGCTGGTGGAGGCGTCGAGCTGATGAAAATGTTCGAATAATTGCGGCAGCTTGTTTTCTTCAATGCCGATGCCGGTGTCCTCAATTTCGAAGCAGACATAGTCCGATGGTCCCGGTTCCCGCCGTGCCCGCACAGTGATCTGACCGTTTTCGGTAAACTTCACCGCATTGCTGATCAGGTTGACGAGTACCTGTCGCAGGCGCATGGCATCGCCACGGCACTCTGCGTCGTGGCCCAGCTCCAGCTGCTGATGGAGTGCATTGCCCGCCATGTGCGCGCGATGCTGGAACAACTCTACACATTCACCGATCAAGGCAGGAAGTTCGAAGTCGGCCTGTTCCACCGGCATTTTTCCGGCCTCGATGCGCGCGTAATCGAGAATATCGTTGATCAGGTCGAGCAAGCTGTTGCCGGACTGCTCGATCACATGCAGATGGCGCAGCTGGTTGCTGTCCAGCCCGGAGTCACGCAGCAGATCCAGGGTGCCGATGATGCCATTGAGCGGAGTGCGAATTTCGTGGCTCATCACGGCCAGAAATTCACTGCGGGCACTCAGGGCCTCGTTGAGCTCGCGCGTGCGTTCCCGTACTCGCTGTTCCAGTGCTTCGTTGGCCTCGCGCTGGATACGTTCGTTCTCGTCCTTCAGGCTGGTCATGCGGCTGGCCAGGGCAAAAGAGAGCAGCAGCGCCTCCAGGGCGGTGCCCAGTTGCATGGCATGCTCCAGATACCAGTGCCCGGGCAGCACATCAAAGGCCTTGAGCACATAAAGCCCGGCGGCAACGGCCAGGGTCAGAAAGGCCGCCAGAAAATAGCGCGCCGCCCGGAAGCCGTGCCAGGCCTCGTAGGCGGCCAGTGCCGAGATGATCAGGACCCAGGGCAGGACCAGCGCCGTTGACGCCTGAATCCAGAAGGTGAAATCCAGAAGCAGTGTTAGTGGGGCGAGCAACAGCAGCAGGATCCCGCAGGGCATCAACACGCGACAGACCCCGGGACGGCGGGTCGACAACTGCAGGAAGCTGCACGCGAACAGAATCGAAAAGCCCACCGAGAGCAGATTGAAAACCGGCAGGCTGTAATGGTTCCACCAGGGGGCATCTGGCCATAACCATTGATACGCCAGCCCTTCTCGGGTAAAGAGGTTCAGCCCCAGTGCGCCCAGATACAGCACGTACAGAAGGAAGCTGTTGTCACGCAGGGACAGGAAGATCAGCAGGTTGAACAGGCACATGATGGCGATGGCGCCGTAATAGAGCCCGTGGCCGAACAGGCGGCGACTGTCCTGCTGCTGAAACGCCTCGCGGGTGGCCAGGGAAACCGGCATCTCGATGGCATTGTCGCCCTCGGCACGCAGTAGCAGCCAGGAAGGCCCCGCAGGCAAGGCCAGGGGAACGACCAGATGCGGGTGCGGCAGAGGGCGGCTGTGGAAGGGGACCCGGTCGCCCAGCCGGGTGTGGGACAGCAGTTGTTCGTCGGCATCCAGCAGGAAGACATCCAGATAGTCCAGATGCGGCCGACCGGCCTGCAGGAGCCAGGTGCTTTCCCCGGAGGCGTTGTCCAGTGCCAGCAGGAACCACTGCGGGCCGTCGCGGAAACCCAGCGCGGGGTAGGTCTGCGGCAGGGGGGTGCCTGCGCCTTCCCTGAAAGCATTCAGGGCTGTCGCCGGCGTCAGTCGGGCCTCGGCATCATCAATCCAGAGCAGCCCGGAGGGCGTGTCATGGCGTGCGCTCCCGGCGTCGAGCAAATAGGCAGTCGCCGGGCTGCCGACCAGCAGGCTGATCACCAGCAGCAAGACGCGCCAGGGCATGTGGCTGATCTGGTCCATTCCCTGTCCCCGATGTTTCCCTGCGATAGTAGCGTGTCCGGCCGGGGTCACCAACCGCTGCGCACGTGTCTACCTCTCATTACCATGTTTTACAGCGGTTTTCTTAAAGAAAGTTAAAGCCCGCGACGGGTCACAACCCGGAACATCCGTGCTGATGACCGGTGAACCCGGACCGTGGAATGGCCTCGAATCCTGTGTCACTACATTGAGCAGGAGTACACATCATGAAAGGGCATTCTCTGAAAGTACTGGTCGCAGCCGTGGCACTGGGTGGCAGCAGCGCAGCGTTCGCTGCCGGGCCTTACATCGGCCTCAACTACACCCAGTTCCAGCTCGAAAGCGATGACACAGACAACAAGCTCAAGCCGGAAGGGATCACACTGCGTGGTGGCATCGAGTTCAACGAGTTTATCGGCCTGGAAGCGCGTGGCGCCATGGGCGTTCGCTCCGATGAACGCAACAGCATCAAGTATGACCTGGACCATCTGTACGGGGGTTATCTGAAAGTGTCGCTGCCGCTGGCGGAGCATGTGCGTCCCTACGTTATCGGCGGTTACACCGAGGCCCGTGGCAAGGTGACGCTGGACACCAGTATTGGCAGCGCCTCGCGTGAGACCGACACGGTCAGTGATGAGTCCTACGGTGCCGGGATCGACTTCCAGCTGACCGATACCTTCGGCATGAACGTGGAATACATGCGCTATCTGGACAAGAGTGATTACGAGCTCAACGGGATCAGCGTCGGTTTCCGTTCTGCCTTCTGAGCGAGAACTGTCTTGCTGTCGGGCGCCCCGGCCGGGAGGTCGGGGCGTTCTGGTATCGGCTCACTGCTCGGAGCGCGCCATGATGTCTTCCAGATGCGGGCGAAAACTGGCGATGACGCCGAGATTGACCAGGGTCCAGTAGTGCCCGCCCAGCACGCGATCCACCAGCAGGGTGCGCGCAGAAGGCTGGAACGACTCAAGATATTTCCAGGAGGTTTCGCGGGTCTTGCGCGCCAGCTTCAGGTGCAGGCGTGAGGCTGCGAAGTCGAACGGTTCACTGTCGAAGGGCGGCCGCAGCAGGTCTGCCCAACCGACATAGAAATCCTCGCTGACTTCGGGGCCGCCTGCCTTGCGGATACCCAGGTCGCGCAGCACCTGTTCCAGTGCGCGGTAGTCTTCCTCGTAGGCAGCCCGGGTGAGGCGCCGCAGGGCATCCAGATCTTCTTCGGGAATGCGTTTGATGGCGCCGAAATCATACATGACGATGGTGCCGTCGCGGCGATAGGCAAAGTTGCCCGGGTGCGGATCGCAATGCACGGTCCGCAACATGAATATCTGGCGGGCCAGCGCGTCGAACAGGCGCTCCCCCAGACGATTGCGCAGGGCCTGATCGTAGGCGGGGTCGTCGCGCACAGCTTTCAGATCATCGCCCGGTTCATAGGTCAGGGTCAGTACCTTGTCGCTGCTGAGCGCCTCGACCACATCGGGAATGACCAGCCACGGATCGTCCGCGTGGAAGGCGCGGAACTGGCGCAGGTGCTCCGCCTCCTGGCGATAATCCAGCTCCTCTTCCAGTTGGGTGCGTATCTCGAGAAAAATGGCATCCAGTGTTGCTTCTTCCACCTTCAGCAGACCGCCCAGACGCAGGATCCGGCGCAGATGACGCATATCGGAGTCGATGGACTCCTTGACGGCGGGGTACTGGACTTTGACGACCACCTCCTGACCCTCCAGGGTGGTCGCGCGGTGGACCTGGCCAATCGAGGCGGCGGCAAACGGCTTTTCCTCGAAGTGCGCAAACAGTACTTCCGGTTCGTCACCCAACTCGCGGCGAATCTGACGGCGGATGACCGAGAACGGCATCGGTGCCGAGGCTTTCTGGAGTACTGACAGCGCGTCGGCGATTTCCGGCGGCAGCAGGTCCTGCATCTGCGACGCAATCTGGCCGACCTTCATCACGGCGCCTTTCATCTCGCCGAGGGTCGAGGCGACCTCCTTGCCGATGTGCCGCAGCAGTTTCTCGCGATCCCGGTCGCGGGCTTCCTCGGACTGGAACAGTCGCTTGACCGAGTGGGAGGCCACACGCGAAGCGATCGAGGTGGTCATGCCGGTCAGGCGCAGCAGGCGCCCGGCCTGTGTCGTGGTGCGGAATGAGGATTTGTCGCGGGCCACAGTCAATGCCGTCGGGTGGCTTAGGGAACCACCAATCTGTGCGTTGGCCTCGCAGGTGTCAATGCCCGTGCGGGTCAAAAGGGCCGGACATGAAAAAGGGGCTGTAAACAGCCCCTTCTCCGGTGCGGTGCAGGCGGCGATCAGGCGCGCTCTTCACCGGCAGCAACCAGTTCATTGAAGAACTTTTCGCTTTCTTCACGGGCGGTCAGGACCGCGCCCAGGCCCGCCAGCACGAATTCGTTGGTGCTGTCGGCTTTCTCGCCGCGCTCTTTCTTGCCGGCGTCAACGAAACGCTCGTACAGCGCCTTGCGCTTTTCCGGTGCAGCATCGACCAGCTCGCGAGCGGCCTGCAGCAGGCCGCGACCGGCCAGCAGGGCCTTCGGCTTGCCTTCAGCGCTCTCGCCCAGGGCGTCGGCGCCCGTGGCCGCGTACTTTTCATACAGCTCGCCGGAGGTGCTTTCGGCCTTGGTGTAGGCGCCCAGGCCAGCCAGGTAGATCTTGCGGTTCAGGTCCTTGGCGCGTGCGACCAGGGATTCTTGCTGTTCACGGAGTTCTTTCAGCTCGCCCATCACATGATTCCTTCTCAGTGGCTGCGGTTAAAGGTTGTCGCCAGCGGGCCGGCAGAAATGGAGTGCCCGGGCGATGGGTGCAGGATAGCGATGGCGGGCCGGGTCTGTGTGTGTGTTGTCTGACAATCGCACAGGTGTCAACGGGAACTTGCCGGTCTTCTGCGAGTCAAGGCTGTGACGTAGGTCAATAGCCGTAAGTTAATGGGTACACGCATACTTCACAGGGGAGTGATAGACTGCGAAAAAATGCTGATCGTCCTGATTACGCTGGAGCTTGCATGATCGAGAAATTCGTCGCCAAAGTGCCCGCCCGTATCTGGGAGGAGGGGCGCCCGCCGCGTCTGCGCGTTTGGGAGGGGGATTACAACGTTGCCGCCTGGGTGCGTATCACTGGTGCCACCGGGCCCATCGAGCTGCGCATTACCTACAGTGATGAGGCGGGTGATCACCATGCGCTGGTTGACGCTGCCGATATCACGAGCGACGGCAGCGCGCTGTTGTCCGGCATGGTCAAGCTGCGGTTCACCGGGCAGGTCGAGCAGGTGCAGGCGGTGTTGCGCCTGGGCAATGCGGGCATGCATTTTGTTGTGGAAGAACTTTACGTCCAGCGTCGCGGCAGCGCCCTCAGCCGCACCGACAAGTTGATTTCCAACTTCTGACGCCGCGATCTCATCGGCTGCCGTGGGGCAGGGTCCCCGTGGCGGCGGCAGGCATCTCCTCCGGGGCTGCCTGCGGCAGCGGAGCGCCCCCCTGAACCGGCCCCTCTTCCAGCAGCGACTCCGGCCAGCCGTGAAAGTCCAGGCCGGTCAGGCGCTGCAGGTTTTCGAGCGCGGCGTCCGGTGCTTTTTCGTGCAGCGTGATCACCTTACCCATGTGACAGTTCCCCCCAAGGCCTTTGCCTGTAGTCATGCCTGGAGAGGAATGCCAGAAGCGTGCCAGTCGCCATGGCATTTTTTTATCTTATAAATCAGCGGCTTGGATGTTTTCTGCGAAAGGGGGTCAGGGGTGATCAAGGTGGGGCCGCCTCGCACGGGCAGGATGTGACATTTTCTGTCCGTGCGGCGGCTAATCCGGCTGTTAGTCCAGGAAAAAGTCCGGCAGCAACTGCTCGGGCTTGAGTGACGGGTCCACCTGATACTGGCTGAGGTCGGTCACGCCCGCCTTCTGGACCACTTCATCGTCGATAAAGAAGTTGCCGCTGCATTCGCGCGCGTCCTGGCACAGGATGTAGTAAGCGGCATCGGCCATGATGTCCGGTGTGCGGGCGGCCTGAATGCTCTGGGCGCCGCCCAGGTGGTTCTGCACCGCTGCGGTGTCGATGGCGGTGCGCGGCCACAGGGCGTTGAACGCCACCTTGCCCCGGTATTCCTCGGCCATGCCGTACACGCACAGGCTCATACCGTATTTGGCCATGGTGTAGGCGCAGTGCCGGGCAAACCAGTGGGCGCCGAAGTGCAGCGGCGGCGCCAGGTTGAGTACATGCGGATTGGCGGCCTTCTTCAGGTGCGGCAGGCAGCGCTGGCTGGCGAGGAAGGTGCCCCGTGTATTGATCTGATGCATCAGATCGAAGCGTTTCATGTCAGTGGTTTCGGTGGACGTCAGGCTGATGGCGCTGGCATTGTTGACCAGAATATCAATGCCGCCGAAAGTCTCCACGGCCTTGTCGACGGCCGCCTGGACCTGGTCTTCCTCACGAATGTCGCCGACACAGATCAGTGTCTTGCCACCTGCTGCCTCCATCTCCTCTGCGGCGGTGTACAGGGTGCCCGGCAGTTTCGGGTGGGGGGTGGTGGTTTTGGCAAACAGAACGATGTTGGCGCCGTCCCGGGCGGCGCGAACACCGATCGCCTTGCCGATACCCCGGCTGGCGCCGGTAATGAACAGGGTCTTGCCGGACAATGTACTCATGGGAACCTCCTGTCTTGAGCATGGACTATAAACCTGGCAAGCAACCTAGCAAGCGCTTGGTTTGTCGTCCATGACGAAAAAGATCGTCAGCCCGAGCAGTCAGGAGACTCCTCTTGCGAACAGATGTCTACCGAGGTTATCGTGTCTCTCGGTCATTTTGGGCCAAGGGTCGAACAATCATGACAATCCTCAAGATGAATCCGGAGGAGTACTCCGCATCCGCCGAGTATGTACCGGTGCTGGTGTCTTTGCTTGAGCGGCGCGGAATCGCGCAGGATGTGCTGTTCCAGGGGACGGATATTGCCCCTCATTGCTGGCGGGAGCCGGGTGCCCGGGTGCCGGTGCAGCACTTTGAAAAGCTGATCCGGCGCGCCATCGAACTGACCGGGGATGCCTGGCTGGGCTGGGAGTTCGGCGCCGCC
>PNLU01000065.1 GCA_013823245.1 Alcanivorax sp. | reverse complement strand
GGCGCAGCGTCCAGGTCCTCACTCAGACGCCCGAGGATCGCCAGTTGCGGCGGCGACGGTGGCCGGAAGCGGTCCGTTGAGGGCGGCACCCTGTTCTCTGCATCGGGAATCGGGAAACTGTCCTGGAAACCGGAGAAATACATGCCCTCGGGCACCTCCATGCGCTCGGCCACCTCCGCCTCGCGGTAGACCAGCGTGCGATCCGGAATCCAGCTACAGCCCGCGATCAGACTGCCAACCAGCACACAAAGACCGGCGACCCGGGCTGACGTTGCCTTGCTACCTGTTCTCATTTCACCTCCAGCAAACCGCACTCACGCAGGGTCTGCCGTACACGTTCCTGGGCCGGTGCCGACAACGGGGTCAACGGCAGCCGGATACCCCGGTCAATACGGCCCATCTCATACAGGGCCCACTTGACCGGGATCGGGTTGGATTCCACAAACAGCACCCGGTGCAGGGCTTCCATCTGCGCGTTCAGACGCCGCGCTTCATCGCCCTCGCCCGCCAGCGCTGCATTGCAGGCCGCCGCCATGGTCCCCGGCACCACATTGGCGGTTACCGAGACGTTGCCATGCCCGCCGAGCAGAATGAAGTCGATGGCGGTGGCATCGTCACCGGAATACAGCATGAAATCAGGGTGGCAGCGCTCCATCAGTTCACGGGCGCGGTCCAGATTGCCGGTGGCTTCCTTGATACCGACGATATTCGGCACCTTGCTCAGGCGTTCCACCGTTTCCGGCAGCATGTCGCAGGCGGTGCGGCCGGGTACGTTGTAAAGGATCTGCGGGATATCCACTTCACGGGCAATCGCCAGGTAGTGCTGGTAGAGCCCTTCCTGGGTCGGCTTGTTGTAGTAGGGCGTCACCAGCAGGCAGGCATCGGCACCCGCGCGCTGGGCATCACGGGTCAGGCGGATGGCTTCCTCGGTGGAGTTGGCCCCGGTGCCCGCAATGACGGGAATGCGTCCGGCCGCCGCCGAGATGATCTCGCGGATAACCAGATCATGTTCTTCGAAGCCGAGCGTGGCGGACTCGCCGGTCGTGCCCACGGCCACAATGGCATGAGTCCCTTCGGCCACATGCCAGTCCACCAGTTTTCTCAGGCGCTCCCAATCCACCGAGCCATCGGCATGCATCGGGGTAACCAGCGCTACAATACTGCCGCGAATGTCCACGTTTGCTCCGGCATCATCAAGGTGAAAGGCGCCATATGGTACTGGCCGCCCCCGGCGGCGACAACTGGCGAGACATGCCATGACACGCCAGCACCGGGTTCAAGCCGCTCGCCCGGGCCGGTACACTCATGACCCCTGGCGTCTTTTCGAACGCCACACAGGCAAGGACAAGCAGGCATGGATCAATTGATCGTCATTTCGGCGCTGGGTTCCGACCGTCCCGGCATCGTACAGGCATTATCCGGCGCCGTACTGGCCGAGCAGGGCAACATTCTGGACTCCCGCATGACCGTGCTGGGTGGCGAGTTTGCCGTCCTGATGCTGGTCAGCGGCAGCGACACCACCCTCACCCGGCTGGAAGCGGCCCTGCCGCCGGTGGCCGAACAGCTGGACCTGACCCTGACCCTGCGTCGCACCGCGCGCGCTCAGGCTCCCGCAGGCGCACGCCCCTACCAGGTCGAGGTGGTGGCCATGGACCATCCGGGGATCGTCCACGAGATCGCCCAGTTCTTTTCCAGCCGGGGCATCAACATCAGCGACCTCAGCACCGGTACTTACGCCGCGCCGCACACCGGCACGCCGATGTTCAGCCTTCACCTGACGCTGAGTATCCCGGCGGAAGAATCCATGGCGCGGTTGCGCGATGCGTTTCTGGAGTTCTGCGAGGAGCGCAACCTGGACGCCACCCTGCAACCCCGCCGCAACTGATCACCACCCGGCTCAACCGAGGAGTGCCGATGAGCAAGACTGCACAACTGGACAAGGCCGTTCCCGCCTTCTCCGTCGCCGCCACCAGTGGCCTGACCCTTCGTTCACGTGATCTCAAGGGGCACAAGGTCGTGCTGTACTTCTATCCCAAGGACAATACGCCCGGCTGCACCACCGAGGGCAGCGATTTCCGCGACCTGCATGCCGAGTTCGAGCAGATCGGATGCCGTGTCTTCGGCGTGTCCAAGGACAGCCTGCGCAGCCACGAGAACTTCCGTAACAAGCTTGGCCTGCCCTTCGAGCTGATCTCGGATGAAGACGAAACCCTGTGCCGCCTTTTCGACGTTATCAAGCTCAAGAAGATGTATGGCCGCGAGTTCGAAGGTATCGAGCGCAGCACCTTCCTGATTGACGCCGACGGCAAGCTGCGCCGTGAATGGCGCAAGGTGAAGGTCAAGGGGCATGCCGAAGAGGTACTGGAGGCCGCGCGAGCGCTGTAACCAGATCACAGCGCGGCAGCCCGATCAGGGCTGCCCGTTATGCGCCTCGTCCGCCGCCACGGAGGGTGGCGGCGGATCCACCACTATTCCGCCCTGCTGTTGTCGCGGCCAGGCATATAGCACCGCCTTGATCAATGTGGCCAGCGGAATGGCAAAGAACACCCCCCAGAACCCCCACAGACCACCGAAGAACAGGATGGCGGTGATGATGGCCACGGGATGCAGGTTGACCGCTTCTGAGAACAGGAACGGCACCAGCACATTGGCATCCAGAAACTGGATCACGCCGTAGACGATCATGACCAGGGCAAACTCACCGCCCCAACCGAATTGCACCCAGGCCACTGCCGCTACGGGAATCGTCACCACCGTCGCACCGATGTAGGGGATGACGACCGACAGGCCAACCAGTACCGCCAGCAGCAAGGCGTAGTTGAGCCCCAGTATCTTGAAGGCAATATAGGTGACTACGCCGACGATCAGGATTTCGATCGCCTTGCCGCGCACGTAGTTGGCAATCTGCTGGTCCATTTCGGCCCAGACATTGGCCAGCACCCGGCGCCGGTTGGGCAGCATGGTGGTGCTCCAGTCGATCAGGCGCTTGCGATCTGCCAGGAAGAAAAACACCAGCAAGGGCACCAGCACCAGGAAAATCATCACATCCACGATGCTGGGAATGGTCGCCAGGGACAGTGACAACACCGCCTGCCCGGCGTTGGCCAGCTGATGCTGCGCCGTGTCGACGATGGCATCCACCTGACGCATGGAAATCATGTCCGGATAGGCGGCGGGCAGCTCGCGCAACCAGCGTTCGCTGTTGTTCAGTATCCTGGGCAACTGGTCCTGCACCAGGTTCACGGTCTGTTTCCAGATCACCGGCAACAGCAGGACCAGCGTCGCCACCAGCAGGCTGACGAACAGCAGGTAGACCAGTAGCACCGACAGCTTCTCGGGCAATCCCCAGCGCATCAGCGCACTCACCAGTCCCTGCATCAGGTAAGCAAGCACCAACGCGGTCAACACGGGTGCCAGCATGCCGCCGAACAGCAGAATGACCAGCAACCCGCCTGCCAGCAGGAAGAACAGATAGACCGCTTCCTCATCCGAGAAGTAGGCGCGAAACCAGTTGCGGACAATATCCAGCACTTAAATGTCTCCCTTGGCTGTGCGAATCAGAAACCACAGTTCATCATCGACCTCGCCGGTGCGAACCAGTTCATGCCCGGATTGTCTCAGATAGGCGGGAATGTCACGTCGAGCCCCGGCATCGGTGGCGCGCACCAGCAAGGTCTGGCCCGGTGACAGGTGCCGCAGCGCCTGACGCGTGCGCAGCAGCGGCATGGGACAGCGCAGGCCACGGGCGTCGAGCAGCTCGTCTGCAGTGGGCAGCGTCTCGGTGGCCATCGTACCGGTGGTCATATCGTTGCCCTCTTGCCAGTGCATCTTGCCCGCGCGCGTCACGCTATCACATCACAGAGTGCATTATACTGATCGCAGGCATGAACAGGAGATCACGTTGATACGGTTGTTGCCACTGGTGCTGATCATGGCGCTGGCCGCCGGCCCTGTGGGCGCCAGCACCCAGCTTCCTGATCTGGGTGATCCCACGGGCACTATTCTGACCCCTGAGCAGGAACACCGGCTCGGGCGTGCCTGGCTGCGCAGCCTGCGCAGTCAGGCGCCGATCCTGCAGGACCCACTGGTGCAGGACTATGTCGAGCATCTGGTCTACCGGCTGGCCTCGCACAGCGACCTGTCGGAGCCGGACCTGGCCATCGTGGTGGTGAACAACCGTGAGATCAACGCCTTCGCGGTACCCGGCGGCGTCATCGGGCTGAACGCCGGACTGTTCCTGAACGCGGAAACCGAAGATGAAGTGGCGGCCGTGGTGGCCCACGAAATCGCCCACGTGAGCCAGCGCCACTTCACCCGCCGATATGCCGACAGTCGGCGCATGAACCAGGCCATGCTGGCGGCCATGCTGGCCAGCCTGGCGGTGGCCATCGCCGGGGATGCCCAGGCTGGCATGGCGGGGATCGCCACCAGTCAGGCGGCGGCTATCCAGTCGCAACTGGCCTACTCACGACACCACGAACGTGAAGCCGACCGGGTTGGCATGCAGACGCTGGTGAATGCCGGCATGGACCCGCACGCCATGCCACGTTTCTTCGAGCGCATGGCGCGCAGCCGCCAGTATGCCGGTTCGCCGCCGGAATTCGTGCTTACCCACCCGGTCACGGAAACGCGGATTGCCGACAGCCGTAACCGGGCCGAATCCCTGGCCCGGCCACGCATGCGCGCCACCCCGGAATTCGATCTGATCCGCGCCCGCGTCCAGGCCGCCTTCATCAGTGACCCGCAGCAGGCCCTGACCCATTTCCGGGGCCAGTATGAAGGCGGCCGCAGCATCGCCCAGCAGGCCGCCGGGTTCGGGCTGGTCATGAGCGCCATGCGCGCGCGGCAGTACGACCTGGCGGAAAGCACGCTGAAACAGTTGATGGAGCATGACCCTGACCAGTTCTGGTATCGCCTGGCGCTGGCCGAGGTCGCCGAAAACCGGGGCGACCATGCCCGCGCCACCGAGATTCTCGAACAGGTGCTGGATCTGATGCCGGGCAACTACGCGACCTCGGTGATGCTGGCGCGCAACCTGATCGCCACCGAGGACTATGCTGACGCCCGGCGCCTGCTGGACCGCATGCTGCTCAAGCGCCAGGACCCGATCCTCTGGAGCATGATGGCCGACGCCTGGGGCAAGGAGGGAGATCGCGCCCGCGCCCATCAGGCCCGGGGCGAGTATCTGTTTGCCATCGGCCAGGAGCAGCGCGGGCTGGAGCAGATGCGCTTCGCCCTGAACCAGAGCAGCGAACGCTTTGCCTTGCACAGCCAGGTACGCGCCCGACTGCAGGAAATGGAGCGGCTGGCCAACGAGCGCTTCTGAAGGCTATACTGCGCCGTCGCTTCCAGTCAGCGACGGCGTCCCCGACGCCCATTCCCGATTTTTTTCCCACGCCCGTGACTGGTCCTGAGTGCAGCGACGGGCGCCCGACATTTTCCGGAGCATCATGTCTTTTTCTGAACTTGGCTTGTCAGAAGCCATTGTCCGTGCCGTGCGCGAGCGCGGTTACGACACCCCGACGCCGATCCAGCGCCAGGCGATTCCCGCTGTGCTTGAAGGCGGCGACCTGCTCGCAGGCGCCCAGACCGGCACCGGCAAGACGGCCGGCTTTACGCTACCGATCCTGCAGCGCCTGAGCGAAACGGCGCCGCGCAAGCGCGGCGCGGTGCGCGCCCTGATCCTGGCCCCGACCCGCGAACTGGCCGCCCAGGTCGAGGAATCCGTGCGTCTTTACAGCCAGCATCTGGATATCACCTCGATGGTCATGTTCGGCGGCGTCGGCATGCAGCCACAGGTAGACCGCCTGAAAAAGCGCGTCGATATCCTGGTGGCCTGCCCCGGCCGCCTGCTGGATCATGCTGGCCAGGGCACGGTGGATCTGTCGAACATCGAGATTCTGGTGCTGGATGAAGCCGACCGCATGCTCGACATGGGCTTTATCCACGATATTCGCAAGGTGCTGAAGCTGCTGCCTGCACAGCGACAGAATCTGCTGTTCTCTGCCACCTTTTCCGATGAGATCAAGACGCTGGCCGATGGCCTGCTGAACCGCCCGGCATTGATCGAAGTGGCACGCCGCAACGCCACGGCCGACACCGTGGCACAGAAGGTTTATCGCGTGGATCGCGAACGCAAACGCGAGTTGCTGGCCGAACTGATCACCCGCCACAACTGGTACCAGGTGCTGGTGTTCACGCGCACCAAACATGGCGCCAACCGGCTTGCCGAGCAGCTTTCCAAACAGGGCATCAGTGCTCTGGCCATCCACGGCAACAAGAGCCAGTCGGCGCGCACCCGGGCCCTGGCCGAGTTCAAGGCAGGCAGCCTGCAAGTGCTGGTGGCCACCGATATCGCCGCCCGCGGCATCGATATCAGTGAACTGCCTCATGTGGTGAACTTCGAACTGCCGAATGTGGCCGAGGATTACGTGCACCGTATCGGCCGTACCGGCCGTGCCGGGGCTGAGGGTGAGGCGGTCTCGCTGGTCTGCGTGGACGAGGACAAGCTGCTGGCCGGGATCGAAAAGCTGATCAAGCGCCGCCTGCCGGTGGAAATCCTGCCCGGCTTTGAACCGGACCCGCGCATCAAGCCGGAGCCGATCCCCAACGGACGCCAGCAACGTGGTGGCGGCGGTCGCGGCAATGGTGGTGGTAGCGGTGGAGGTCAGAGTCGTGGCCAGGGTCGCGGCCAGGGCCGTAGCGGCAACAGCAGCCAGGGGCAGCGCCCCCAGGGCAGCGCGCCGGGCGGCAACAAACCGGGTAACAACCGCCCGCGTCGTCGCCGTACCCCGCAACCCGCCTGATCAGGCGGGTTGCGATCAGCGCTTCAGCGAGGCACCGAACTCGAGCATGCGGTTCAGGGGGATCATCGCCTGTTCCGCAATCGCCGGGTCGACAAAGATCTCCTGCCCGGCGCCCTGCTCGTCTTCCAGCACGCGGCACATATTGTCCAGCGCGTTCATGGCCATCCACGGGCAATGGGCGCAGCTGCGACAGGTGGCACCACTGCCAGCGGTGGGGGCTTCAATAAAGGTCTTGCCCGGCGCCATTTGCTGCATCTTGTAAAAGATGCCGCGGTCCGTGGCCACAATCAGGGTCTGGTTGGGCAGATCGGAGGCCGCCTTGATCAGTTGTGAAGTCGAGCCCACCACATCGGCAATATCCACCACCGCCTGCGGTGACTCGGGGTGCACCAGCACCGCCGCGTCCGGATGCGCCTTCTTCAATTCCAGCACGCCTCGTGCCTTGAATTCTTCATGCACAATGCAGGCGCTGTCCCAGCACAACACATCGGCGCCGGTCTGGCGCGCCACGTAAGCCCCCAGATGCTTGTCCGGGGCCCACAGGATTTTCTCGCCCTGGCGGTCCAGGTGCTCGATCAGCTCCACAGCAATACTGGAGGTCACCACCCAGTCGGCGCGCGCTTTCACCGCCGCCGAGGTGTTGGCGTACACCACCACGGTGCGATCCGGATGCGCATCGCAAAAGGCGGAGAAGGTGTCCGCCGGGCAACCCAGATCCAGCGAGCAGGTCGCTTCCAGCGTCGGCATGAAGACACGTTTTTCCGGGCTCAGGATCTTGGCGGTCTCGCCCATGAAACGCACGCCCGCCACAATCAGCGTGGACGCAGGATGCGCCTTGCCGAAACGGGCCATTTCCAGGGAATCCGCCACACAGCCGCCGGTCTCTTCCGCCAGCGCCTGGATTTCGGGATCCGTGTAGTAATGGGCCACCAGCACCGCATCGCGTTGCTGTAACAATTGCCTGATACGCTGGCGATAGGCTTCGCGCTGCACGTCATCAAGCTCGGTGACCGGATGAATACGGTCCAGGTGTTCCCGGACCAACTCTTGGGCCTGTGCTGTCATCGGCATCACAGGGAAGTTTTGCTTCCCTTTCAACAAGTTGACACGAGGCGCCCGGCGCGGCATCGCGCCAGGCACCAGGGTGCTTTATGGGCACCGTGAAGGATCAATGATAACACAGCTGCCGGGGCTGCCGACATCAGCCCCCGGGTCGGTAATCCGGGCCGGCCCCCAGTAACTGCACGGTGCTGATGGCCCGCTCGCGGAAGGCCCCCTCGCAATAACACAGGTAGTATTCCCACATGCGCTGGAAGCGGCCGTCAAAGCCCAGCGCCGCCACCTGCTTGCTGGCCGCCATGAAACGCTCACGCCAATCAGCCAGAGTCTTGGCATAGTCAATGCCTATATCTTGAACATCCAGCGGCGTCAGGCGGGTGCGCGTGGCCAGCTTGTCGAACATCACCCGCAGTGACGGCAGGAAACCGCCCGGGAAGATGTAGCGCTTGATGAAATCCACATGACTGATGGCGTAGGCATAACGCTGGTCGGGAATGGTGATGGCCTGCAGCAGGATAAGCCCGTCGTCGGTCAGCAGCTCGTCCAGCTTGCCGAAATAATTGTTCAGATACTGGTGCCCCACCGCTTCGATCATTTCCACCGACACGATGCGATCATAACGACCCTGCAACAGCCGGTAATCCTGATCCAGCACCGTCACCCGCTCGGCCAGCCCCTCGGCAGCGACACGTTCGGTGGCATACTTATGCTGCTCGGCAGAGATGGTCGTTGTGGTCACGCGGCAACCGTAATGCCTGGCTGCATGCACCGCCAGCCCACCCCAGCCCGTACCGATTTCCAGCAGATGATTGTCCGGCCCCAGCTTCAGCTTCTGGCAAATCACATCCAGCTTGTGCACCGCTGCCGCCTCGAGGCTCATCTCCTCACTGGCATAAATGGCGCTGGAATACATCATCGTTTCGTCCAGGAACAGACGAAAGAAATCATTGCCGAGATCATAGTGCGCGGCGATGTTGCGACGCGAGCCGGTGATCGAATTCCGGTTCATATTGTGCAATACCGCCAGCAGCGGACTGAACAGGCGCGCGGCGCCCTTTTCCAGGTCCTGCATGGCAGATACATTGGCGGCGAAATAGCGAATCACGCCGGTCAGGTCCTCGCTGCTCCAGAGCTCTTCCATGAAGGCTTCGCCCGCGCCCAGGGAACCGCCGGTGAAAAGCATCCTGTAGGTGCGCCAGTCACGGATGGTGATGCGTCCGGCCGGTTCACCGTGGCCCAGAACGACTTGCTGGCCGTCCGGTTCTGTGATGACCAGTTGCCCGGCAGGAAACTGCCGCAGCGTCTTGAGTACAAAACGCCGTGCGACACGATCCAGGAAACCGGTATCCGCCACGGCTCCTGTGTCCTGCAGTTTCATCATCCCCATTTCCCTGTCTCCACCTGTGAAGCGTTTACTTCGATAACTGCTTGTCAGGGTGCCCATGAAACGGCACCCCCTTGCGCCACAGGCGAAACGCCTGTGCGTATATGCCTGCGCTGACACGTAGTGTTTGCCAGCCGAACCGGCGTATCACCTTGCCCATGGATGCAGAGTCCGCGACCTGACGTTCAAGCGTCATGCCTGCGGTAAAAACCCTGTTTTCACGCTCCCAGTTTTCTATGCGCACCGTGAGCCTGGCGTCATGCATGACCACCGTCCAGCGGTAGCGCATGAACATGCCCATGAATGGCGACACATGAAACGCCTTGTCATGCTCGACCTGCCAGGTGTTATCGCCCGCTGGCGAGAGCGTTAACGGATACCAGTGCGTCTGGTGCCAGGGCGTATTGCTGACTTCTGCCAGGACCTGATCCGGTCGTTCACTGCCCGGTGCAAAATGCCAGTACAGCACCAGCGGATTGAACAACCAGCCAAACAGTCGGGGTTGCGCCAGCATGATCACGCGGCCTTCGCGCCAGTCCATGCCCAGGGAAGCCGCCTTGTCACGCACAGCCCGGGCCAGTGTGCGCGCTCCGGCCCCTGCCTCGCCCGCCAGATAATCCGTGTCACGCACCGTTACCAGACGCCGTTTGCGGCCCCAGAGCCGATGGCGGGACAACAGCGCCTCCGTGTCGTCCAGATCCACGGCCAGCAACCACAGGGGATAGCTGAACTGGTGCGTCACCGGCTGTTCGCGGTGATGCCAGACACGACCGCTGTAGAGCGCGTGTTCCGGTTTCACAGCTGTTCCCCAAAGGCCTCGGCCACCCGCAGGGCGGAGACCACGCCGTCTTCGTGAAAGCCATTGCGGCACCAGGCGCCACAAAACCAGGTATGCCGGGTTCCATTGGCCGCTTCAATAGCCTGACGCGACGCTATGCCTGCCGGGGTGAAAACGGGGTGAGCAAACCGGTGCCGACTGATAATCGACGCAGGATCGATACGATCGGTTGCATTCAGGGTGACACAGAAGGTTTCCGGCGCGTCGATACCCTGGAGGATGTTCATGTTGTAGGTCACCTGAATCAGATCACCGGGCGTCTCGGGCAGCAGTGCGTTCCAGCTTGACCAGACCTTGCGGCTGCGCGGCAACAGGCGGGTATCCGTGTGCAGCACCACATCGTTGTCCTGATAGGGAATGTCTGCCAGCCGCTGCCGCTCCTGATCATCCGCATCGGTAAGCAGCATCAGCGCCTGGTCGCTGTGACACGCAAGAATGACCTCGTCATAGTGCTCCGCACCGGCCTTGCTCAGCACAGTCACGCCCTGCACTTGTCGCGTGATTTCCATTACCGGGCTACTGGTACGTATCTCGGCATTGATGGCGGGCACCAGCTTGTCGAGATAGCGCGACGAGCCGCCGGGCACCACATGCCACTGCGGACGGTTATTGAGACTCAGCAGACCATGATGGTCGAAAAAACGTACGAAGAATTTTGCCGGAAACGCTTCCATGCGCTTTTCGCTGCACGACCAGATCGCCCCGCCCATGGGCAGGATGTAATGGCTCATGAAACGCTCGCCATAGCCTTCGCGGCGCAGGTATTCGCCCAGAGGTAACTCACCGTCCTCGCTGTCCAGCAGGTCCGGCGCCTCACGGTTGAAGCGCAAAATGTCCCGGATCATGCGCCAGTGGGTCGGCGAGAAGATGTTGCGGCGCTGGGCAAAGATGCCGCCCAGGTTACGGCCGCAGTATTCCACGCCGGTGCGCTCGCAACTGATCGCAAAACCCATTTCGGTGTCCTGACGCCCGACACCGAGCTGATCCATCATGCGATTGAAGTTCGGGTAGGTCCGGTCGTTGAACACAATAAAGCCCACGTCCACGGCATAGTCCCCGTGCGGGCGCTTCACCGGCACGGTGTGGGTATGCCCACCGAGTGTCTGCTCGGCCTCGAACAGTGTGACCTGGTGCCGGCGACCCAGCAGCCAGGCGGCGGTCAGGCCACTGATGCCAGCGCCAACAATGGCGATTTTCTTGCTCAACGGGTGTCTCCCTTGTAAAGGTCCTGGGCAGCCTTGAAAGCGGCGGTGACGCGTTCGCGCACGCCGTCCAGAGCAACAACAGGTGCCGGGTAGTCCGGCGCCAGCATCGGGCGGCGCCAGGGCTGATGAATGGTTTTGGCGTCCAGATGCGCCAGCTCGGGAATCTGGCTGCGAATGAAGTGGCCCTCCGGATCGAATCGTTCGCTCTGGCGTACCGGGCTGAACACCCGAAAGTAAGGTGCGGCGTCGGTGCCGGTGGACGCGCTCCACTGCCAGCCGCCGTTGTTGGCAGCAAAGTCCCCGTCTATCAGCTTCTGCATGAAATAACGCTCGCCGAGACGCCAGTCGATAAACAGGTTCTTGGTCAGGAACATGGCGCTGACCATGCGCAAACGGTTGTGCATCCAGCCAGTGCTGTTGAGCTGGCGCATCGCCGCATCCACCAGCGGGTACCCGGTGCGCCCCTCACACCAGGCCTGGAAATGCGCATCGTGGCTGGACCATTGCACCAGGCCGGTTTCCGGCCGGAAGGGTTCGCCCCAGGCCAGGCGCGGATAGTTCGCCATGATCTGGCGATAGAAATCCCGCCACGCCAGTTCACTGATCCAGGTGGTGACCCCTTCAGGCCCGCTGGCACGCCGCGCATCGGCCTCGATAAAGCAGCGCTTGACGCTCAGGGTGCCCGCGGACAGGGCCGTGGACAGCAGGCTGGTTCCGGGCAGCGATGGCATGTCGCGGTCACGCTTGTAATGACGCAAGGGGCCATCGACGAAGCTGTCGAGCTGTTTACGGGCGGCTTTTTCACCCGCCTGCCAGCCATCGGTCAGCCCCGGCGGCAGGTCGATAGCGGCCAGCGCCGTGTCAATCATGCTGGCGTCGAATGGCACCGCGCGGGTGCTGCGGGCGGGTGCCGGCGTCAGCGGCATGCCAGGCGGTTGCTCAGCGAGCAAGGCATCCCAGCGGCGGCGGTAAGGGGTAAATACCGTGTAAGGCGTGCCCTGCCCGGTGCGCAGGACACGCGGCGGCACCAGCACGGCGTCGTCAAACCCCTTCAGTTCAACACCCAGCGGTCGCAGAGCCTCCACCACCGCCTGATCCCGGCGGCGCTCATTCAAGGGGTATTCGCGTGTGCTGAACAGGGCGCTGACTCCGTGCGCCCGACAATAATCCGCCAGTGCGCCGGGCACCCCGGCAAAATCTCCGGCGTCCACGATGTCCAGCACAATCCCCAGACGCCCCAGGTTCGTGCCCAGTTCGCGCAGTGACTCGAGCACATACCAGCGCCGTATGGGCGCGACATCATGCGCATCCCACTGCGCCGGGCACAGCAGATACAGGGCCCGCACCGGGCCATCACGGCCCAGTGCCGCACTCAGCGCCTGATGGTCCTGTACACGCAGGTCGTTGCGGTACCACACCAGCGCCGTCATGGTCTGTCTCCTTCAGCCAGTGATTGCACTACGGTCTCCATATCACCATGCAGGGCGCGCAGCCCCTCCGGCGCCGTGCCAAGGGTCAGCAGGCCCTCACCGCATCCCCACAAGCGCCCTTGCAGATGGCGTGCGGCGGAGCCCAGTGCGCGGCGCAACATCGTGGCCGTGATGTCTGCGGGCAGCATCAGCAACAGGCCGCGCACATCCGCGCGCTGCCCCAGCGCCCGCAAGGCGTCCGGGGGCGGCAATTGCGGCAGCAGCACGCAGGGCTGATCGGCCTCGCCACACAGGGCTGCCAGCATCAGTGGCGCCAGTCCCGGGCCCTGACCCTTACCCTGCCCCAGCGGCACGATCACCCAGCGCGGCGCCCGACCGGCGCGGCGCTGGGCGGCCAGCAGTCGCGTGCCCAGCTTGGCGCGCATGAAGGTGTCCAGCACCCCGGCCGCCACCTGGGCCTCGGGGAGTGCTGCCTGGTCCTTGAGTGTTCTCTGCAGCGGCGCCAGCCAGTGGCTGAGCACACGCGCCAGCGGATAATCACCTGTCATCCGGTTGAACTGCTGTTCCAGCCGGTGGGGTGCCAGCGCCAGCGCGGCCTGGCGCCCGCTTTCCACGGCCTCGGCCCAGTCCGGCGCAATGTCGCTGATATCTGGCTGGGTCGAGTCCAGCAGCGGACGAACACGACTGATCGCCACGCCTTTGTCCAGCCAGCGCAGGATTTGCCGGATGCGCTGCACTTCCGCATCGCTGAAAAGCCGATGCCCCTGCTCGGTACGATGCGGACGCAGCAATCCATAGCGGCGCTCCCAGGCACGCAACGTCACCGGATTGACCCCGGTCAGCGCGCCCACTGCGCTGATCGACAGCAACGGTTCGGCGCCCGCGCTCACAGGCGATTCCTCAGGCCCAGGGCGTCCGGATACGGCGCCAGATAATGCTGCCGGGCCAGCCAGGCGTCCGGCGCCTGCTGTTGCATCACCCGCAGCAGAGTGAGCGGCACCACCAAAGGCACTTCGCCGCGCTGGTAGGCGGCGATCTGCGCATCAGCAGCCTGACGCAGCCCGGCGCTGGTGTGGTCACGAAAGCCGGGGTTATCACGGAAATGGCCCAGCACATGCTGCATCACATTGACGTGGGCACCGGGGGAGACGCGCTTGCGCATCAGCTGCATCACGCGCGTGATGTAGTCATCGGCCAGCGCATCCAGATCCTTGCCACGCAGGTTGGACAGCAGGCGCCCGAGCTCACGGTAGCCCTGCTGGGAATGGGCCAGCATCTGCAACTTGTGGCGGGTATGAAAATCCAGCAGCGTGGCCGCACTCAAGCCCTCGCTACGGACGCAACACCAGTCATCGTAGAGAAACACACGTTCAATGAAGTTCTCGCGCAACGCGTCATCATTGAGCCGCGCCGCTTCCTCCACCGGCAACAGCGGAAAGCGCTGCATCAGCGCCTGTGCAAACAGTCCACTGGCATCACGACGCGCCACCTCACCATCCGGGTGATACACGCGGATACGGCTCATGCCGCAACTGGGTGATTTCGCTGTCAGAATAAAACCACGCAGCGACGCCAACCCCTCCAGTTGCCGCTCAGTCCACGCCTCCAGCACCGGGGTCAGGTCTCTCTTTTCACGGGGGGCAATCAGCCGCACGCCATCGCCATGCTGCTCCAGCCGCATGCTCGGCCGGGGCGTACCCAGACCGGCGCCCGCTTCCGGGCACAGGGGGTGCAGACTGAACCAGCGCGACAGTACCTCGGTGCAGTAGCGGGAATGCTTGTGCCCGCCATCGTGCCGCACGGCCTGCCCTGTCAGGCAAGCGCTGATACCCACCGGAATGCTGCTCATACACCACCCATCGCCAACTTGTACAAGCGATTCTAGCTGTACAGGGCGTGATCGGTTTGTGAAGGCTGTGAGGCAGAAACAAAAACGCCCCGGCAGTGACTGCCGGGGCGTTTCTGAAGATGGTGGGCCGTGATGGATTCGAACCATCGACCAATTGGTTAAAAGCCAACTGCTCTACCGCTGAGCTAACGGCCCGTCGAGGAGGCGCAAATGATACTAATTTTTTGCCCGGTTACAAGGGGAAGAGGGTAATTTGTTTGTCATGACAGCATGTCATGCCTGATAGCGCGTGGGATCGGGCACCCCGGCCTCCTCGAAGCCGGCACGGCGCAGACGGCAGCTGTCACAGCGTCCGCAGGCACGGCCCTGATCATCGGCCTGGTAGCAGGACACTGTCAGGCTGTAATCCACACCCAGCTTGCTGCCGGTATGAATAATATCGGCCTTGCTCAGGGTCAGCAGCGGGGTTTCGATCAGCGGGCCATGGCCCTCGACCCCGGCTTTGGTGGCGACGGCCGCCAGCGCGCGGAAGGCATCGACAAACGCGGGGCGGCAATCCGGGTAGCCGGAATAGTCCACAGCGTTAACACCAATATAGATGGCGCGGGCGTCCAGCACCTCCGCCAGCCCCAGCGCCAGAGACAGAAACACGGTGTTGCGGGCCGGTAC
>PNLU01000064.1 GCA_013823245.1 Alcanivorax sp. | reverse complement strand
AATACGTCCCTGTAGGCTTGCGTTCGGCATCCATGCCTCTCGACAGTCCTGAAACCCCATACCCGCCCCCCGAGGGCCGTCACGCACAGCCCTGTTAACAAATCCCAGCCAACCGACGATTCTGTTCCTGATTCCGGACTCGCCCGCTCCGACCTGCTGCGCGAACAAAGCCTTCAGTTGGCTCGAAGTACGTTGAACAGGATAAACGTGACGGCCCGCAGGGGTGGGTGGCCCCTTTCAGGACCTTCGAGAGGCATGGATGCCGAACGAGAGCTTACAGGGATGTACTTGCAGCGTGTCCTGAAAGGGGCCACCCACCCCTGCGGGCCATGACCACCGAACAAAACACAATGGAAAACAACAACAGAATCAGGCCCCCCCCACCCGATACCGCTGCGGACTCACACCGGTAACCTTCCGAAAAAGCCGCGAAAAGTAATACGGGTCGTCATACCCCAGTTGCCGGGCAATATCCGCCACCGTCAGATCGCTGACGTCCAGCAGATAGCAGGCCCGCTCGATCTTGCGGTGCAGGAACGCCTGCATCGGCGTTTGCCCCGTCAGCGCCCGGTAGCGGCGGATGAACTGCCATGGCGAGCGCTGGCCCGCTGCACTGGCCAGGTCTGCCAGCGTCGGGCGTGCCTCCAGCTGGCTGGCCATCAGGTGATGCACACGGTCCAGGTCCAGCTGGCCCTCATGGTCGTCACTGGCCCGCTGGCGCAGCAGCGCCGCGTAGCTGAGCAGGCTGCGGCACAGGTCGGCGCCATGCAGGAAGGTGGTTTGCCGGTAGCCGCCCCGTGCCAGGGCCAGCAGCGCGCGGAAATCCGTGACCAGGCGCTCGTGCAGGCCCACAGGGCAGCAGCCCGCCGGGCCGATCTGACGGAACAGGTCGGGTACGCGGGCGCCGCCCAGGTGCATCCAGTAGAGGCTCCAAGGTTGATCCGGATCTGCGCCGTAGGCATGGGCCTGGCCCGCCGGCAGGAGCAGCAGGTCACCGGCGGCCACCGGATGGCGCACCGCACCCAGGGTCACCCAGCCCGCCCCATCGGCGCAATACATTACCAGATCATCGTCCGGGGTCTGGCGGGCCATCTGGTGGCCGCGGGCCTGGGGGTAGTAGCCGAAGGCCAGCGGATAGCAGTCGCGGGACAGCGGATGATGGGCCAGAGCGTCGGTCAGCGGGCGCGGCAGCAGTACCCGCTCGCCGAGCGCCGGTAGCGGCCAGTTGGAAGTGTGGGCCATGCAATAAAGTCCATCCCGTGCAAGGAATGCCATCTTACCTGCTGGCCGGGATGTGCTAAAACAGGATGTGCCAAGACTTGCCCACAGACCAGGAGATCGCCCATGACCCGCCGCGTGCCGCAATTGATTGCCGGTGCTTTTCAGGAAAGTACCACCTCTGACTGGCTGCCGGTCACCGACCCGGCCACCCAGAAGGTGCTCTGGGAAGTGCCGATGGCCACTGACGCCGAGATGCAGCAAGCGCTGGACAGCGCTGCCGAGGCGTTCCGCAGCTGGCGCGAGGTGGCGGTGTCGGAGCGGGCGCGGGTGATGCTGCGTTATCAGCATCTGCTCAAGCAGCACCATGATGAGCTGGGTGAACTGGTGTCGCAGGAAACCGGCAAGACCTTTGCTGACGCCAAGGGCGATGTCTGGCGCGGCATCGAGGTGGTGGAGCAGGCTGCCAATGTGGCGGCGCTGATGATGGGCGAAACGGTGGAGAACGTGGCCCGGGGCGTGGATACCCATTCCTGGGTGCAGCCCCTGGGCGTGTGCGCAGGCATCACGCCGTTCAACTTTCCGGCCATGATTCCGCTGTGGATGTTTCCCATGGCGATTGCTTGCGGCAACAGCTTTGTGCTCAAGCCGTCGGAGCAGGATCCAATGACGGCGGTGCGGCTGGCGGAGCTGTTTCTGGAAGCGGGCGCCCCCGAGGGGGTGTTGCAGGTGGTACATGGCGGCAAGGCGCAGGTGGACATGCTGTTGAATCACGAAACCGTCAGGGCGGTGTCGTTTGTCGGCTCGGTGCCGGTGGGTCAGCATGTGTACCGCACGGCAACACAGAATCTGAAGCGCGCCCAGTGCTTTGCTGGCGCCAAGAACCACATGGTGATCATGCCGGATGCCAACCCGCAGCAGGTGGTCAATCAACTGGTGGGCGCGTCCGTGGGCGCGGCCGGTCAGCGCTGCATGGCGATTTCCGTGGCCGTGTTTGTTGGCAAGGCGAAAGAGATGATTCCGGCGCTGCGCGAGGCGCTGGCGAAGGTGCGTCCTGGCGCCTGGAATGATGACGACGCAGGCTATGGTCCGCTGATCAGCCCGCAGGCCAGAGAGCGGGTGTTGTCGCTGATTGCGGCGGGGCGTGAGGAAGGCGCGGAATGTCTGCTGGATGGCAGTGACTGCACGGTGGAAGGCTACCCGGATGGCAACTGGGTCGGGCCGACGCTGTTCAGCAACGTCACCCCCGCAATGCGTATCTACCGCGAGGAAATTTTCGGGCCGGTGTTGTGCTGCATGAGCGTGGATTCGCTGGACGAGGCGATCATGCTGGTGAACAACAATCCCTATGGCAATGGCACCTCGATCTTCACCGCCAGTGGCGCGGCAGCGCGCAAGTATCAGCACGAGGTGGAAGTGGGGCAGGTGGGCATCAATGTGCCGATTCCGGTGCCGCTGCCGTTCTTCTCGTTCACCGGCTGGAAGGGGTCCTTCTATGGTGACCTGCATGCCTACGGCAAGCAGGCGGTGCGTTTTTACACGGAAACCAAGACCGTGACATCGCGCTGGCCGGAAGACGATGTGGTGCACGAAGCCAACATGACCATCAGCCTGAAGTAAGCCATGGATTTTTCACTCGACGAGACGCAACAGGCCTACCGCGACACCGCGCGCCAGTTCATGGAAAAACAGCTGGCGCCGCACGCGGCAGACTGGGATGCCCGCAGTCATTTTCCTGTGCCGGTACTGCGTGAAGCGGGGCAGCTCGGTTTTATGGGCCTGTATACGCCGGAGGCGCAGGGCGGGCTGGGGCTGTCGCGGCTTGATGCCAGCCTGATTTTTGATGTGCTGGCCGAGGGCTGCACCTCGACCACGGCCTATATCACGATCCACAACATGGCGACCTGGATGGTGGCCACCTTCGGTCAGCAGGCGGCCCGGGATGAGTGGTGCGCCGCGCTGGCGTCCGGCGAAAAGCTGGCGTCCTACTGCCTGACGGAACCGGGCGCGGGTTCCGATGCCGCGTCACTGAAAACCCGGGCGCGCCGTGACGGCGACGACTATGTGCTCGACGGCAGCAAGGCCTTCATTTCCGGTGCAGGCAGCACGGATGCACTGGTGCTCATGGCACGCACCGGTGAGGCGGGAGCGAAGGGTATTTCCTGTTTTCTGATTCCCGGCGATGCGCCGGGCATCAGTTATGGCCGTAACGAAGACAAGATGGGCTGGAAGAGTCAGCCCACCCGTCAGGTACAGCTGGACGGTGTGCGTGTTCCTGCGCATTACCGGCTGGGCGAAGAAGGCGAGGGTTTCCGTATCGCCATGCGCGGGCTGGACGGGGGGCGTATCAATATCGCGTCCTGCTCGCTGGGCACGGCCCAGGCGGCGCTGAACCAGTCGTTGACCTATGTGGCCGAGCGTCGCCAGTTCGGCCAGGCGCTGGCGGAGTTCCAGACCGTGCAATTCACGCTGGCGGACATGGCGACGCAGCTGGAGGCCGCCCGGCTGATGGTGCGGCAGGCGGCCTGGAAGCTGGATCAGGGTGCGGCAGACCGCACGGCAGCCTGTGCCATGGCCAAACGTCTGGCCACCGATCTGTGTTTCGATATCTGCAACCAGGCGCTGCAACTGCATGGTGGCTATGGGTATATCCGCGAATATCCGCTGGAGCGCTATGTGCGCGACACTCGGGTACACCAGATTCTGGAAGGGACCAACGAAATCATGCGCGTGATTATCGCGCGGCATCTGCTGGCCGGACATTAACGATATAACAGGGAGACCAGGCATGAAGATCGCATTTTTTGGCGTGGGCAATATGGGCGGGCCCATGGCTGTCAATCTGGTCAAGGCCGGTCATTCGGTGACCGCCTACGATCTTTCCGCCGACTTGCTCCGGGCCGTGGCGGCGGACGGTGTTCAGGCCGGTGACTCGCCCGCGGCGACGGTGGCGGGTGCCGAGGTGGTGATCAGCATGCTGCCCTCGGCTACGGCGGTTACCGGGCTGTATCAGGGCGAGCAGGGCATCCTGAGCCAGATCCCCGACACCGCCCTGATTATCGACTGTTCCACCATTGATGCCGGCACTGCCAAGGCGGTGGCGGCCGACGCTGCGGCGCGTGGGCGGGTGATGATCGACGCGCCGGTATCCGGCGGTGTCGGCGGCGCCCGGGCCGGGACCCTGACCTTTATCTGCGGCGGCCCGGCCGATGCCGTGGAGCGGGCCCGGCCAGTGCTGGAGGCGATGGGCAAGAAGGTGTTTCGGGCGGGCGACAGTGGTGCGGGGCAGACCGCCAAACTGTGCAACAACATGCTGCTCGCCATCCAGATGATCGGCACCTGCGAGGCGTTGCAACTGGGGGCCGACAATGGCCTGGACCCGAAGGTGCTGTCCGAGATCATGCTCGCCAGCTCGGGCCGCAACTGGTCGCTGGAAGTGTATAACCCCTGGCCCGGTGTGATGGACGGTGTGCCGTCGTCCAACGATTACCAGGGCGGGTTTGCCGTGGATCTGATGAACAAGGATCTGGGGCTGGCGATGGACAATGCCCTGCGTGCCGGCACCCGCACACCGCTGGGCGCGCTGGCGCGCAACCTGTATGGTCTGCACGGCGGCCAGGGCGCAGGGCGGCTGGATTTTGCCAGCATACTGCGTCTGATTGCCGGCCAGCCGCACTGAATTCATGCTTGCTGAGGAGTTGCGCCCATGAGCGCCGACGCGCCTGTTTTTTTTGAGGAACTGCCCTGCGAATCCGGCCGGGTGATCGGCCTGGCGCGGTTGAACGCGCCGCGCAGCCTGAATGCCCTGAGCTTGCCGATGATCCGGTTGCTGCATGAGCGTCTGACCGCCTGGGCGGCGGACGAGCGGGTGGCCTGTGTCTGGCTGGAAGGCGCCGGTGAAAAAGCCTTTTGCGCTGGCGGCGACATCGTCGAGATGTACAAGAGCATGACGCCGGTGGGCGAGCGCAATGGTTTTATCGAGGATTACTTCGCCAGCGAATACCGTCTGGATCACCTGATCCATGTCTATGAAAAGCCGCTGATCTGCTGGGCGCACGGCATTGTCATGGGCGGTGGCATGGGGCTGATGCAGGGTGCCGCGCAGCGCGTCGTGACCGAAAAGACCAAACTGGCCATGCCGGAAATCACCATCGGCTTGTACCCGGATGTGGGTGGCAGCTTCTTTCTGAATCGCACCCCGGGCAAGACCGGTCTGTTTGCCGGGCTCACCGGTGTGCATCTGAATGCGGGCGATGCGCTGTTCATGGGTATGGCGGATGTATTTATCCATGCCGAGCAACGCGATGCCGTGATGTCGGCGTTGCAGGGGCTGGCCCTGAGTGGCAATGCAGCGACGGATCATGTGCTGGTGCATCGCCTGCTGCGCGAAGCATCGCCCCGGGACACGCCTGCCTCACCGGTGCGCGAGCATTTTGATGTGATCCAGCACGCCTGCGATGCCGCGACCCTGGTGGAAGTGGGGGAGGCGTTGCACCACAGCAAGACCCACAGTGAATGGATGCAGCGTGCGGTGGCCACCTATGAGCGCGGTTGCGCACAGACGGCCTGGCTGGTGTGGGAGCAGTTGCGCCGCGCCCGGCATCTGTCGCTGGCGGAGGTGTTCCGCATGGAGTGGGTGATGTCGGTGCAGTGCGCCATGCATGCGGATTTCCGGGAGGGCGTGCGGGCGCTGCTGATTGAGAAGGACGGCGCCCCGCAGTTCCGTTACCACAAGCCGGAAGACGTGCCCGCGGCATATATCGACGGCTTTTTCGTGTCACCGGCGCCGAGTCATCCGCTGGCTGACCTGTAGTACGTTATCGGGATGCGCCTTCGGCCTTGAGTTGATCGATGCGCGCATCCTTGGCGTGCCAGAGGTCACTGACCCAGCGCTGGATGCGGGAACGGAAATCCCGGTCGTTCTCGTAGTCCCCTTGCCAGAGCCAGTCGGGCAGCGGGGTCACGCGGATGTCCACGATCACCCGGGGAACGCGGCCCATGAGCAGATCCGCGAAGCCCGGCGGTGGGCCGTCGGGGTAGACCACGGTCACGTCCAGCAGCGCGTCGATCTGTTCGCCCAGTGCCGCGAGCACGAAGGCAATGCCGCCGCTTTTCGGTTTCAGCAGGTTTCGGTAGGGTGACTGCTGGGCAGCATGCTTGGCCGGGGTGAAGCGAGTGCCCTCCAGGTAGTTGACGACGGTGACCGGCATGCGACGGAATTTCTCGCAGGCCGCTTTGGTGATCTCGAGGTCTTTGCCACGCAGTTCGGGATGCTTGGCCAGCACACTCTTGCTGTAGCGCTTCATGAAGGGATAATCGAGTGCCCAGAAGGCCAGCCCGAGAAACGGCACCCAGATCAGTTCCTGCTTGAGGAAAAACTTGAAATAGGGCGTCTTGCGGTTGAACGACTGCACCAGCGCGGGGATATCCACCCAGGATTGATGGTTGCTGATGACCAGGTAGGAAGTGTCCTGGCGCAGTGGCACGTCGCAGCGGATATCCCAGTGTGTCGGGGTCAGCAGGGCGAAGGTGGCCTTGCACAGCTCGGCCCAGGTTTCGGCGATCCACATGACGGCGCGGGAGCAGGCGTCCTTGAGCGTCTGACCCGGCAGAATCAGCTTGAGCAGGGCGATCAGCATCATCGGGCCAATCAGGATCAGGGTATTGAGCAGCAGCAGTACGATAATCAGCAGTGCGACAGGCAGGCGCATCACGGGTCATCTCCCTCAGTCCAGGTGGGCGCCCGCTGATCATACACAAAAATACGTGACGGGTTTTGGCGTGCTGGTCACGTGCGCTGTGGTCTGCTCGCCGGCAGTATTCCCTGCCAGAAGGAGGTGGCCATGCGGGTCGCCCTGATCATCAGTCTGCTGTGCCTGGGCGCATGCAGTGTGACCCCCGTGGACCGGGCCAGTGTGGACGGGCAGGTGCTGGCCCTGCAGCAGGATCAGCGCACTTGTCCGCCTGGCCACCCCCGGGCTTGCACGCCGGACAGCCCGCTTGCGGCATGGTACGACGCCAGCGGTGACACCCATCACGTGATCACGCTGCAGCGCGGCACCGACGCGCTGGCGGCCCGCCTGCATCTGATCCGCAGCGCCCGTGAGCGCATACTGCTGCAGAACTACATCCTTTACGACGACGAGGCCGGGCAGTTGTTGCTGGCGGAAATGCTGGCGGCGGCGCGCCGTGGTGTGGAGGTGTATATCCTGGTTGACGCGCTGCTGTCGCTACCGGACCCGGCCACCCAGGCGGCGCTGGAAATCGCCCATCCCAACTTCCAGGTGCGTCTTTATAACCCGATGCGCGAGCTGGCTGTAGCGCGTGGCCGCCATATCCTGACCTCGGCCGCCTGTTGTTTTCGCACGCTTAACCATCGCATGCACAACAAACTGTTCGCGGTGGATGGCCGACACATGATCGTGGGCGGCCGCAACACCGCCGGGCGCTATTTCGATCTGGATACGCGCATGAACTTCATCGATTTTGAAGTGCTGGTTACCGGGGCTGTCGTGCCCGAGGCCGAGGCGGGGTTCTTCCGTTACTGGGAGCACGAGCGCGTGCGCCCGCCGCGCTATACCCGCGATGTGGCCGCGCAGTTCGACGCACCGGTGGCCCCTTTCCCTGAGGTGCCCAGTGCCCGGTTGATGTCCTTTGTCGAGCTGGCCGCCGATCTGGACTGGCTGGCCGGCCTGATTGAGGGTTTTGGTCATGTGGTCGGTGCGGTCAGCTACTTCAATGATCCGCCGGACAAGATCCGGGTGGCGCCGCAAACGCCGGAGGAGGACAGCACCGGGCAACTGCGTGCGCTGATGGCGTCCGCGTCATCGTCGATTCATTTGCAAAGTCCCTACTGGGTCATGTCGCGCGACTTCGAGCGCTTCCTGCGTGACGAGCGTAATCCGGAGGTGGCCTGGCGGATCAGCACCAATTCGCTGGCGGCCACCGATGCGTTTCCGGTTTATGCCATCAGCAGACGGCAGCGGGAACGCATGGTGCGTCAGCACCACCTGACGATCCATGAACTGCGGCCTTTCCCGGAAGATATTGCTGATTACGTGCCACGCTATGACGTGCTGATCGAGGAAAAGGCGGCCGGTATCGCCATGCCGATGGCGGGCGATCCGCGCTCCCCCGTGGCCGACAGCCCCGGCCCCCGGGTGAGCGTGCACGGCAAGGTGCTGGTGATCGACCGGCAGACCGCGGTGATCACCTCGCATAACTTTGATCCCCGTTCGGAGGTCTATAACACCGAGAACGGGCTGATTATTCATGATGAAGGCTTTGCCGGGGTGATGGCTGACAAGCTGGAGCGGCTGATGGCAGACAGCAACAGCTGGACACACGGCCTGACACCTTCCCGGGTGCCGGTACTCGGGGCCATCAATCGGGGGGCTGCGCGGGTGTCCCGTCGCCTGCCAACGCTGGACCTGTGGCCCACGCACATGACGCAGAATTATTCACTGGTGGAGGGTGGTACGCCGGTGCTGGCGGATGATCCGGCCTTCCTGGAGCACTTCGAACCGGAGGGGGAGTTCCCCGAGGTGGCGTTGCGGAGTCGACGGGTGCAGGCGGGCGTGGTCAGCCGCTTGTTCGGCTTCCTGCGCCCCCTCATGTAAACCGGCAGATCGGCTTCAGTGACTGGCCGACGCCTCCTCGGGCAGTGCGTAGGGCAGTGGCGCGGGGCTGTGGCCCAGCGGCAGGCCATCCACCAGCAGCGGACCTTCTGCATCGTGCCGCAGCACGGCCAGCGCCTGCACGCCACGGCGGGTGAGTACGCTGACCACGATTTCGCCCACGGCCTGGCCGCCGTTGTTGCGTAACACGGTGCCGGGGGGCAGGGGACGATCACCTTCCCATTGCAGGCGGCGCATGCGCTGCTTGAGCTGGCCCTTGAACTTCATCCGCGCGACCACTTCCTGGCCGGTGTAGCAGCCCTTGTTGAAGCTCACACCGTGGATCAGGTCGTAGTTGAGCACCTGCGGCAGGAACAGGTCTTCGGCCCCGGGAAGCACATGGCCTTCTCCGTCGGCGATGTCGGCCAGCAGCGCATGGTCGGCGGCACCGGTGTCGTGGTCGTCGGTCAGGGAGGGCCACAGATCCAGTGCATCTTCCACCGGAGCCACAATCAGATAACGGCTGCCCGCCTGTACCACAGTAATGGTGCCATTGCTGGCGCAGGCATCCTGGTCGCGGGGCAAGGGCAGGCCTGCGCCGGACAGGGTATCGGCGGCATTCGGGCCGCTCAGGCCGATCACGACCCGCTGGGTGTCCGTGGTCAGCGTGGCCTTGGAAAACACCATGTACTTGCCCAGCTTTTCCTGCAATGACGCCGCCATGGTGGCGGGCACCAGCAGATCCAGACCGTCTTCAGCGGGCAGCACGCGGAAACTGACCAGACCACGGCCCTTGAGGCTCAGATGCATGGCCAGGCGGCTGCGCTGTGCGCTGACCTCGCGAACATCGGTGGTGACCTGACCTTGCAGGAAGGTGGCGGCGTCCGGGCCGCGCAGGTTCAGCAGTTGCAGGTGATCACAGGCGAACGCCATGTCGGCGCCGGGGTCATCGGGCAGAGTGCCAAGATCGCGCGCGATACCGTCCTGATCGCGCCGGGCGCCAGCGTCATCGAGCAGTGCTGTCCAGGCCCTGGGGCGGGTGTCGTGGATGGCGGACATGATCTATCACTCCTGGCTGACAGGGAGTGCAGTATATGTGGGGTACCCTGTGGTAAAGCAAGCCGGGATGTCCGGGCCGTGGCAAAGCGGACCCGATGTGCAGATAATGCCCGCCACATCTCTTTTTCGAGCCGGAGAGCATGAATACCCCAACATTCACACCCGAGGAAAAGAAGCGCCGCCTGGCGTGGCAATGCCGTCGTGGCCTGCTGGAAACTGACGTCGTGCTCAACGCCTACCTGGACAATCACTTCCTGGGCGACACGGCAGACCATCAAGCGACCTTCGAGCGCCTGCTCACCTGCCAGGATGCGGACATGTTCGAATGGTTCACCCGCCGCAGCCGCCCCGAAGACGGAGAACTGGATGCCTTCGTCCGCCACATGCTTGCCCTCGTGGGGGCAAAAGACTGACCTGCAACCGGGCTGTCTGGGGCGCGTCATGCCCCTGCTGCCGCTGCCCGCCCTCTGGTATGCGCTCTGGTTTTCCGGCTTGCAGTCCTGGTCGCCGTGGTTGTGCCTGCTGGTGATAGCGGCGTTGACCGGTGCAGTCGCAAGAACGGCCTGGCGCCAGCCCCGGGCCGTGCAGATGATCCTGTGGCCGTCGGCGGTGTCGATCACCTGGCGGCACGGGCACCGTACCCTGGCGCAACGCGTCGTCCACGAGCGCCCGCTTTCTGCTGTGCGCTGGCCCGGTTGTGTGGTCTTTCCCGAGGGCGTGCTGTACCGCGATCAGCTGCCGGCGCACGCCTGGCGCCGGTTGCTGATGCTGTTGCAGGCGGGATAGTTATTGCAGGGCAGGGGCTCAGGGGCGTGCCGGATGCTCCGGCACCAGGATCGTATCGGCAATCTCGGCGCGGGTGTCGGGATAGTCGAGCATGTAGTGCAGCCCGCGGGATTCACGCCGTTGCAGGGCAGAGCGGATGATCAACTCGCCAATCACCACCAGGTTGCGCAACTCCAGCAGGTCGTTGGAGATACTGTAGTTGGAATAGTACTCGGCAATTTCGCGTTTCAGCAGTTCGATCCGGTGAGAGGCGCGTTCCAGCCGCTTGACCGTGCGCACGATCCCCACATAGTCCCACATGAAACGTCGCAACTCGTCCCAGTTGTGGCTGATGATCACGTCTTCATCCGAGTCGGTCACCTGCGACTCATCCCATTCCGGCGCCTGCTGTGGCGCTGGCAGGTCAGCCAGTCGACTGGCGATGTGGGCGCTGGCAGCCTGACCGAATACAAAGCACTCGAGCAGGGAATTGCTGGCCATGCGGTTGGCACCATGCAGGCCGGTAAAGGCGGTTTCGCCGATGGCATAGAGGCCGTCCAGATCGGTTTGCCCGTTCAGGTCGGTCATGACGCCGCCGCAGGTGTAGTGCGCGGCGGGCACCACCGGCATCGGTTCGCGGGTGATATCGATGCCCAGTTGCAGGCACTTGGCATACACCGTGGGAAAATGGTTGATGATGAAATCGGCGGGCCGGTGGCTGATATCCAGATACAGGCAGTCTGCCCCCAGACGCTTCATCTCATGGTCGATGGCGCGGGCGACGACATCCCGCGGGGCTAATTCGGCGCGCTCGTGAAAGCGATGCATGAAGCGTTCGCCATCGGGCAGCAGCAGGCGTCCGCCTTCGCCGCGAATGGCCTCAGTGACCAGAAATGATTTGGCTTTCGGGTGATAAAGGCAGGTCGGGTGGAACTGCATGAATTCCATGTTGGCCACCCGGCAACCGGCCCGCCAGGCCATGGCGATGCCGTCGCCGGTGGCGACATCCGGGTTCGAGGTATACAGGTAGACCTTGGAGGCGCCGCCTGTGGCCAGCACCACGCACTTGGCCAGAAACACATCGGTCTGGCCGCTCTGGCTGTCGTGGATGTAGGCGCCGATGCAGCGGCGGCGGCCGTCTGCGCCGGTGTCGTGCAGCAGGTCCACCGCCACCCGGTGCTCGAACAGGGTGACATTGTCGCGTTGCCGGACCTGATCAATCAGGGCTCCGGAGATGGCCAGCCCGGTGGCATCGGCCACGTGGATCACGCGGCGGTGGCTGTGACCGCCCTCGCGAGTGAGGTGGTAGCGCTGCTGGCCGTCTTCCTCGAAGCGGGTGAAGCCGACCCCCTGATCAATCAGCCAGTTGATGGCGCCAGGGCCGTTCTCCACCGTCTTGCGCACGGCGTCATCGTGGCACAGGCCAGCACCGGCCACATGGGTGTCCTTGATATGCGATTCCAGTGAATCCTTCTGGTCCATGACCGCCGCCACGCCGCCCTGGGCGTAATAGGTGCTGGCACTGGTCAACTGGCCCTTGGAGATCAGGGCGACGCGGCTGTGGGCGGGCTGATGCAGGGCCACGGTCAGCCCGGCAGCGCCACTGCCGATAATCAGGACATCATGATGAAAGGTGGCCATAGGTGCTCCGGTCAGGGTGGCGGCCAGTATAAGAAGGTGGACGACTGTATGAAATGATAAAACAGTACGGGCGGCAGGCGACGCCGCCAGCGGGGCTTTGCTACAATGCCCCGCTTTGCAAGGCGGCCGTGCCATCGGCCGGAGAAGAGTCTATGAGGCCATCACAGACGCATATACGGAACTTGCGCCGCTCCGGGGTATCTGAACACGCATTCAGGGCCCCAGCGGCCAGTCGGGGGAGCACGGGTGTCTGACGAGGAACTGGTCAAACGCGCCAAGAAGGGTGATTCGCGAGCTTTTGATCTGCTGGTGCGCAAGTATCAGCACAGGATCTTTGCGCTGATCAGCCGCTATGTGCGTGACCACGATGAAGTGCAGGATGTCGCCCAGGAGGCCTTTATCAAGGCGTGGCGGGCGTTGCCCCGTTTTCGGGGTGACAGCGCGTTCTATACCTGGCTCTACCGTATTGCGGTGAATACCGCCAAGAATCACCTGGTGGCTGCCGGTCGGCGGCCGCCCGGGTCGGATGTGGATGCCGCCGAGGCCGAGCAGTTCATCGGTGCCGACGGATTGCATGAGGTTGGAACCCCGGAGTCACTGGCGTTGTCCGAGGAACTGGAGACCGCCATCCATGAGGCCATCAACGGATTGCCCCAGGAACTCAAAACTGCGGTAACGTTACGGGAGTTCGACGGTCTCAGTTACGAGGATATCGCGGCGGTAATGGATTGCCCGGTCGGCACGGTAAGATCACGTATCTTCCGCGCCCGGGAGGCGATAGATCAGGTGGTGCGTCCGCTCATGCAGCGGTAATGACACCAGGCCTTTCTTGATGGCAACAGAAGGTGATGCCATGAGCACAGAACGCGAGCGGGAACTGTTGTCCAGTCTGCTGGACGGTGAAACCAGCGAACTGGAGACGCGGCAGATACTGCGGGATCTGGATGACACCGGTGCAGCCCTGTGGCAGCGCTGGCAGTTGGCGGGCGATGTGGCCCGCAAGCAGCCAGTGGCGGCAGTGCCTGCGGACTTCAATGCGCGCCTGAGTGCCGCGCTGAAGGACGAAGGCCAGGCCCGTAACGGCTGGCTGGGCAGCATTGCCCGGACAGCGGTGGCGGCCTCTGTGGCGGCTGCCACCGTGACCGTGGGCTGGCAATACTGGGGGGCGCAGCAGGCAGGCGATACCCCCGGCATGGTCGCCTCGGCCCCGGCGGTGGAGGCACGCAGCCGCCCCTTCGGTGATGCGTTCCTGGTGGGCCAGGGCCTGACAGCGACGCCGCGCAGTGAAGGGCAGCGTCTGGAGGCGGGCAGCCAGGTCAATCCGCTGATGCTGCGCCACAGTGAAATGGCGGCGCGCCATGGCGGCCAGGGGATGGTGCCCTACGCCCGTCTGGTCAGCGCTGATGCCCGGCAACAGGACAAGTAATACGAGATGACCCACATGCTGCGTCGTGCTGCCCTGTTGCTTGCCCTGTTGACCCTGTTGCCGGCATGGGCCCTTGCGGACACGGCGCAGTCGGGTTCCGAGCCCCGTTCCCTTCTGGCGGCCATGGCCGAGGCGAATCGCAGCCTCGATTTTCAGGGCCGCTTCGTTTACATGCATGGCAATGAGCTGTCCACCATGAAGGTGCGACATGCCGTGATCAACGGCCATGAGTACGAGCGCCTGACTCATCTGGATGGCCAGCTCGCCGAGCTGATCCGCCGCGATGACCAGGTGATCTGCATTCACCCTGATCGCAGCATTACCCGTCTGCCCGCCCGGTCCGGGCTGGCCCCGATGCCATTCCAGGAACGCCTCGACCGGGCATTGCCCGAGCAATATAACGTCCTGCTGGACGGCGAAGGCCGCGTGGCGGGCCGTGAGGCCTGGCAACTGCGCATCGCCCCGCTGGATACCCACCGCCACGGCTACCGCCTTTGGATCGACCGGGACAGCAAGTTGCTGCTGAAGTCCGAGATGGTGGATGCGGGTGGCATGGTGCTGGAGCGCATGGAGTTTGTGGCGCTGGATACCACCGCCCGCTTGAGCGCGGATGACTTTGCGGCACCCGAAGCGGCCATGGAGGTCGCTATCGAAGGGGTGGACCTGGGCGCCTATCCGCAAGGGCGTCTGGAACTGGATATCGAATGGTTGCCCGCCGGGTTTGCTGTGCTGGACCGCGATCTGCGCCGAGCTGATCCAGAGCATGTTCCGGTGTCTGCCCTGGCCTACGGTGACGGGCTGGCGTCCTTCACGCTGTTTGTCGAGCCGGTCAGTGCCGACGACGCCGTTGAGGAAGGCCTGTCCCGCATGGGGCCCACGGTGGCGGTCAGCCGCCGTCTTGAGCAGGGTGACAGCATCTGGCTGGTGACCCTGGTGGGTGAAATTCCGCAGGCCACGGCCGAGCGGGTGCTGGCAGCGACCCGCGTTCAGCCGGACAGCGCGCCGTGATCGAGGAATCCGGACGTGTGGTGGCGGTGGAACCCGGCGCTGTCTGGGTAGAAACACTGCGCTTCAGTGCCTGCCGTGATTGCAGTGCCCGCAAGGGGTGCGGTCATGGCTTGATGGACAGCGAGCGCGCCGGTGCCCGCGCCCGGGTACGGGCGCTGAATCCGTCCCTGACGCTGGCGGTGGACGATGCCGTGGTGGTGGGGATTCCCGAGGGCGCGCTGCTGCGTGGCGCCGTCATGCTGTATCTGGTGCCCCTGCTGCTGATGTTCGTGGCTGCGCTGGCCGGTTCCGTTGTGCCGTCCGGCCTGCCGGGTGGTGATCTCGCTGCGCCGTTGGGCCTGGCCGGGCTGGCGGTCGGTTTTCTTGTCAATCGCTGGTACAGTCACCACCACGCTCGCGATACTGCCCTGCATCCACAGGTAGTTCGCCGGGCGGTTGCGCCGACGTCTGCCGCGCAACCTGTTTCGCTCTGCCATCACTGAGAGCATGCGACGCTGATACGCATGCCACGTCGGAAAACAGGGGATGACATCTGATGAAGACACAAGTGCGTGTACGCTGGTTTTTCGTTTTCCTGGTCGGGTTGCTGATCAGTTGTCGGCCCTATGCCGGGACCCTGCCGGACTTCACCAAACTCGTTGAAGACAACCAGGACGC
>PNLU01000063.1 GCA_013823245.1 Alcanivorax sp. | reverse complement strand
TTGGCGCGGGTCTGGTGGGGGTCATGTACGTCCTGGATGAACCCTCTATCGGCCTGCACCAACGCGACAACGAGCGCCTGCTGGAGACCCTGACGCGGCTGCGCGACCTGGGCAACACGGTGCTGGTGGTCGAACACGACGAAGACGCCATCCGCGGCGCCGACCACGTGATCGACATCGGTCCGGGGGCAGGCGTGCACGGCGGCCAGGTGATCGCCCAGGGCACCGCCAGACAGATCGCCGCCAACCGGCAATCACTGACCGGTGATTACCTGTCCGGGCGCAAGTCCATTGCCATTCCGGCGCAACGCCATGCCCCGGACGGCCGCTGGCTCATCCTGCACGGTGCGACCGGCAACAACCTCAAGGACGTCACCCTGAAGTTGCCGGTGGGCCTGCTCACCTGCGTGACCGGTGTATCTGGCTCAGGCAAGTCCACCCTGATCAACAACACCCTCTATCCGGTGGCTGCGACTACCCTGAACGGCGCCACCACATTACGGCCGGCGCCTCACAGCCATATCGAGGGCATGGACGAGTTCGACAAGGTCATCGATATCGACCAGAGCCCGATCGGCCGTACACCACGCTCCAACCCCGCCACCTACACCGGCCTTTTCACACCGATCCGCGATCTGTTTGCGGGCACCCAGGAGGCCCGGGCGCGCGGCTACAAGGCCGGGCGCTTCAGCTTCAATGTCCGGGGCGGCCGCTGTGAGGCGTGCCAGGGCGATGGCGTCATCAAGGTGGAGATGCACTTCCTGCCGGACATCTACGTGCCTTGCGAGGTTTGCCACGGCAAGCGTTATAACCGCGAGACGCTGGAGATCCTGTACAAGGGCAAGAGCATTTACGAAGTGCTGGAAATGACGGTGGAGGACGCGCGCGAGTTCTTCGACGCTGTGCCAGCTCTGGCGCGCAAGCTGCAAACCCTGATGGATGTCGGTCTGAGCTACATCACCCTGGGCCAGGCGGCGACGACCCTGTCCGGCGGCGAGGCGCAGCGGGTCAAGCTGGCCCGTGAGCTGTCAAAACGCGATACCGGGCGCACGCTGTACATTCTGGATGAGCCGACCACGGGGCTGCATTTCCATGATATCCAGCAGTTGCTGGGCGTGCTGAACCGCCTGCGCGACCACGGCAATACCATTGTGGTGATCGAGCACAATCTGGACGTCATCAAGACGGCGGACTGGATCGTCGACCTGGGGCCTGAAGGCGGTGACGGCGGCGGCCAGATCATTGCTGAGGGCACACCGGAAGACGTAGCCAAGGCGAAAGGCAGCCATACCGGGCGTTTCCTGAAAGCCATGCTGCCGGCGGCTACCAAGGGTAAGAAGCGGGCCTGAGATGGTCCGTTTGATAGCTTGGTAAACGAGGTCGTAGTTGGTCACCCTCCAGCGGGGGCCTCTGCCTCGGATCGCTTCCTCTCGATGTTGTTTGGTGGTTATGGCCCTCGGGGGGCGGGTAAGGGTTTTCTGGACACGCCGTGAACCCATCCATGGGGGCTCTCGTTCGGCATCCATGCCTCTCGAAGGTCCAGAAAACCCTTACCCGCCCCCCGAGGGCCGTCACGCGCAGCCCAATCTTCAAGTTGGCAGAGAGCTGATGGTTTTGTTCCTCCAGAACGCTCTAGAGCCACCGGACTTCAAATCTCGCTCCGGCGTTGAGGCGGGGTGCGCCCTGGAGGGACATCTTTGGCCATGGATGGCCAAAGAAAGAGCGCCCAGGGAGGGCTTGAGCGGTCCCGGAAGGGCGTACCCCGCCTCAACGCCTCCCTGCTGGAGGGCGACCACAAAAAAGCCGGACTCAAGGTCCGGCTTCTTCGTGGTACTGACCGTGCAGCGACGCTTATTCGGCGTCAGCGGCCTCGGCGGCAGCACCGGCTTGCGGGCGGTCAACCAGCTCGACATAAGCCATCGGAGCGTTGTCACCAGCGCGGAAGCCCATTTTCAGGACGCGCATGTAACCACCCGGACGGCTCTTGTAGCGCGGGCCCAGTTCGTTGAACAGGATGCCCACTGCTTCCTTGGAGCGAGTGCGGGAGAACGCCAGACGACGGTTGGCCACGGAGTCTTCCTTGGCCAGCGTGATCAGGGGCTCGGCTACACGACGCAGCTCCTTGGCTTTCGGCAAGGTCGTCTTGATAGCACCGTGTTCGAACAGCGACACCGCCATGTTGCGGAACATCGCGGCGCGATGTGCGCTGGTCCGGTTGAATTTTCTGCCACTTTTGCGATGACGCATGGTTCCAATTCCTTCATTCGGGGCGTCTCACGACGCCCACATGACTATCGATAATATTAGCGCAACTTGCTGGTCAGGCGGTCGTCGTCACGCAGGCTGGCCGGCGGCCAGCTTTCCAGACGCATGCCCAGCGACAGACCCTTGGAGGCCAGAACGTCCTTGATCTCGGTCAGGGACTTCTTGCCCAGGTTCGGGGTCTTCAGCAGCTCTACCTCGGTGCGCTGAACCAGATCACCGATGTAGTAGATGTTCTCTGCTTTCAGGCAGTTGGCCGAACGTACGGTCAATTCCAGATCGTCCACCGGGCGCAGCAGGATCGGATCGACTTCCTCGCGCTCCTGTTTCGGCTCCGGCTTGCGGTCCTGTTCCAGGTCCACAAACACCGCGATCTGCTGCTGCAGAATGGTCGCTGCACTGCGGATGGCGTCTTCCGGGTCGATCGTGCCATTGGTTTCCAGGTCGATGACCAGCTTGTCCAGGTCAGTGCGCTGCTCTACCCGGGCGGCTTCCACCACATAGGCTACGCGCATGACCGGGCTGTAGCTGGCGTCAATCTGCAGACGGCCAATGCCACGGGTTTCATCATCTTCGCTCACACGGGCGTCAGCCGGGACGTAACCACGGCCGGAACTGACCTTGAGCTTCATCTTCAGCTCGGTATCGCCAGTGATGTTGCAGATCACATGGTCGGGATTCACGATCTCGACACTGTGGTCGCGCTGAATATCCGCAGCGGTCACCACACCCGGGCCTTTCTTGCTCAGCTCCAGGTTGGCTTCGCCACGATCGTTCAGACGCAATGCTACGCCCTTGAGGTTCAGAAGAATGTTGATCACATCTTCCTGAACGCCCTCGACGGAGGAGTACTCGTGCTGGACCCCGTCGATTTCGACCTCGGTAATGGCCGCACCATGCATGCTGGACAGCAGGATGCGACGCAGCGCCGTACCCAGGGTATGGCCGAAGCCACGCTCCAGAGGCTCGAGCACGACCTTGGCGTGAGTAGGGCTGATCGCGTTGATCGCGATCGAGCGAGGCGTGAGAAAGTCGTTCACGGCGGTCATAGGGCTCCCTCAGGCTGTCCTTACTTGGAATACAGCTCGACGATCAGGTTCTCGTTGATCTCGGCCGGCAGATCGATACGCTCGGGCAGGGCCTTCAGGGTCCCCTCGAGCTTCTTCTCATCCACTTCAATCCAGCTGGCGAAACCACGCTGCTGGGCCAGATCCATCGCGTTCTTCACGCGCAGCTGGTTCTTGGCCTGCTCGCGCACGGACACTACATCGCCCGGACGCACCTGGTAGGAAGCCACGTTGACGATCTGGCCGTTGACCAGAATCGCACGGTGGCTCACCAGCTGGCGCGCCTCGGAGCGGGTAGCACCGAAGCCCATACGGTATACGACGTTGTCCAGACGGCCTTCCAGCAGCTGAAGCAACACTTCGCCGGTGGCACCGCGGGACCGCGCCGCCTTCTTGTAATAGCTGCGGAACTGCTTCTCCAGCACGCCGTACATACGACGCACTTTCTGTTTCTCGCGCAGCTGCACGCCGTAATCTGAAAGACGACCCATGCGGCGGCTGGCAGCGGCCTGACCGGGCGCCTGCTCTGCCTTGCACTTGGAATCCAGAGGGCGGATACCGCTCTTCAGGAACAGATCTGTGCCTTCACGACGGGAAAGCTTGCACTTGGGACCGATGTATCTTGCCATCTTGCTCTAACTCCCGTTACACGCGGCGTTTTTTCGGCGGCCGGCAGCCGTTATGCGGAATCGGTGTGACGTCAGAAATGCTGGTGATCTTGTAACCACAGGCATTCAGCGCACGCACCGAGGATTCACGACCCGGACCCGGGCCCTTGACCCGCACTTCCAGATTCTTCAGACCGTAGTCCTTGGCAGCGTTACCCGCGTTCTCGGCGGCCACCTGGGCTGCGAACGGGGTGCTCTTGCGCGAACCACGGAAACCGGCACCACCGGAGGTCGCCCAGGACAGTACATTGCCCTGACGATCAGAGATGGTGATGATGGTGTTGTTGAACGACGCATGCACGTGCGCGATGCCGTCCGCCACCGTCCGGGTAACCTTCTTGCGACGCGCGCCGCTGTCTTTCTTTGACTTTGCCATGATGCCTGCCCGAATTCAGTTTACTTGCGGATCGGTTTGCGCGGGCCCTTACGGGTCCGGGCGTTGGTCTTGGTACGCTGGCCACGCAGCGGCAGGCCGCGACGGTGGCGAATGCCACGGAAGCACCCCATGTCCATCAGACGTTTGATGTTCATGCTCACTTCCCGGCGCAGGTCACCTTCCACCGACAGCTTGCCTACCTCACCACGGATCACGTCCAGCTGCTCTTCAGACAGCTCACGGATCTTCACGGTCGGCTCAATGCCGCTGGCAGCGCAGATCTTCTGCGCAGTGGTACGGCCAATCCCGAAGACGTAGGTCAGCGAGATCACCGCATGCTTGTTGTCCGGGATGTTTACGCCTGCTATACGGGCCATCCAAATTTCTCCGCTTTACGCAACTAATCAATGCCGGTGCAGGCCATGGGCCCGGAAAAGCGCCGCATGGTAGCGGCAGACCGACATATTTTCAACTTAACCTTGATCCCGGGGCCCCAGGGGGCCGCCGGATCAGCCCTGACGCTGCTTGTGCCGCGGCTCGGCACTGCAAATCACCATCACCCGCCCCTTGCGGCGGACGATCTTGCAGTTACGGCACACTTTCTTGACTGACGCCTGAACCTTCATTGCTCTCGCCTCTACTCGTTAGCGCACCAGACCGGTGCCGCCATAGCCTTTCATGTTCGCCTTCTTCATCAGCTTCTCGTACTGGGTGGACATCAGCTGGGCGTTGACCTGGGCCCAGAAATCCATCACAACCACCACCACGATCAGCAGGGACGTGCCACCCAGATAGAAGGGCACGTTCCAGATGCCCTGCAGGAACAGGGGCAACAGGCACACCAGGGTCATGTAGGTGGCGCCCACCAGGGTCAGCCGGCCCATGACCGTATCAATGTAACGTGCGGATTGCTCACCCGGACGAATCCCCGGGATGTAGGCACCCGACTTCTTCAGGTTATCGGCCACATCTTTCGGGTTGAACATCAACGCCGCATAGAAGTAGCAGAAGAACACAATACCCAGCGTAAACAGCAGGATATACAGCGGCGACCCCGGCATCAGCGCGTCAGTGGTCGCACGCATGGCCGATGCCCACCAGCCGTCGCCGGTACCGCCTGTCCACTGGGCGATGGACGCCGGGAACAGCAGGATCGAGCTGGCAAAGATCGCCGGGATCACACCCGCCATGTTCACTTTCAGCGGCAGATGGCTCTGCTGGGCGGCGTACATACGACGCCCCTGCTGGCGGCGCGCATAGTTCACCGTGATCCGACGCTGGCCGCGCTCGAAGAACACCACCGCATAGACCACTGCAATCGCCACAATCAGCACCAGCAGCATGATCAGCAGGTTCAGTTCGCCCTGGCGCGACGCCTCAAACGTCTGCGCAATGGCGCCCGGAAGCCCGGCCACGATCCCGGCGAAGATCAACATGGAGATACCGTTACCGATACCCCGCTCGGTGATCTGCTCGCCCAGCCACATCAGAAACACGGTGCCCGTAACCAGCGAGGTCACTGCGACGAAGTAGAACGACGCAATTTCCATGGCGGCGGCATTCTCTGCCACCAGGGTCACGTTCTGGCTGTACAGGCCGGCGGCCACGCCAAAGGACTGCACCAGTGCCAGCACCACCGTCAGATAACGGGTGTACTGGGTAATCTTGCGACGCCCCTGCTCGCCTTCCTTCTTCAGCTGCTCCAGCGTGGGATTCACCGCTGTCAGCAACTGGATCACGATCGCCGCCGTAATGTACGGCATCACGCCCAGGGCAAAAATACTCATGCGCTCCAGGGCACCCCCGGAGAACATGTTGAACATCGCCAAGACAGTGTCACGGTTCTGGTCAAACAGGCGCGCCATGGCATCCGGGTTGATCCCCGGCACCGGGATGTGCGCACCAATCCGGAACACCACCAGAGCGCCCAGCAGGAACCCGATACGCCGCCACAGCGTCCGCATCGCGGTGCTGTCCGGGGCATTCTGGTTCAGTGTCTGTGCACGATTCCTGGCCATGATGGGCTGCCTGTATTATTCCTCGATTTTACCGCCGGCCTGCTCGATGGCCGCCCGGGCACCACGCGTCACCATGACGCCGCGCACCGTTACAGCACGATCCAGCTCACCGCTGAGTACGATCTTGGCGCGGGTCATATCGCGACGGATGATGTTGGCCTTCTTCAGGCTGTCCAGATCCACCACGTCACCCTCGACCGCTGCCAGCTCCGCCAGACGCACCTCAGCCGTGGTCATGGCCTTGCGCGAGGTGAAGCCAAACTTCGGCAGACGGCGCTGCAGAGGCATCTGACCACCCTCGAAACCGGGCTTCACAGTGCCGCCAGAGCGGGAGGTCTGACCCTTGTGGCCGCGGCCACCGGTCTTGCCCAGGCCGCTACCGATACCGCGACCGAGTCGCTTGCCGGACGGGCGCGCACCGGCGCCGGGGCTCAGTTCATTCAGGCGCATCTTTACTCTCCTTCAACCTGAACCATGTACGAGACCTTGTTGATCATGCCTCGTACCGCAGGAGTATCTTCAACCTCAACCGTGTGGCCGATCCGGCGCAGGCCGAGACCACGCACGCAGGCCTTGTGCTTTTCCAGCCGGCCCGCGGTGCTCTTCGTCTGGGTTACCTTGATCTTGTTAGCCGCCATCGCTCTGCTTCCGGTTAATTCGTTCAGTTCAGAATCTCTTCCACGGTCTTGCCGCGCTTGGCAGCAACCGCTTCAACGGAGGACATGGCGCGCAGACCTTCGAAGGTTGCCCGTACCACGTTCACCGGATTGGTGGAACCGTAGCACTTGGCCAGTACGTTCTGTACACCGGCCACTTCCAGCACCGCACGCATCGCACCACCGGCAATCACACCGGTACCGTCAGAGGCCGGCTGCATATACACCTTGGAGGCACCATGACGGGCCTTGATCGGGTGCTGGATGGTGCTGCCGTCCAGGTCAACATGGATCATGTTGCGGCGGGCAGCTTCCAGTGCTTTCTGGATGGCAGCCGGCACTTCACGCGCCTTGCCACGGCCAAAACCGACCTTGCCCTTGCCATCGCCCACCACGGTCAGCGCGGTAAAGCCGAAGATACGGCCGCCCTTGACCACCTTGGCAACCCGGTTCACCTGAACCAGCTTTTCCTGCAGACCTTCGTTGGGATCAACCTTCGCCATAACCTGTACCCTTAGAATTCAAGCCCGTTTTCACGCGCCGCATCGGCCAGCGCCTTCACCCGGCCATGGTATTTGAAGCCGGAACGATCAAAGGCGACGCGCTCAACGCCAGCTGCCTTGGCACGCTCGGCAATCAGCTTGCCCACTGCCGCAGCAGCGTCAGCATTGCCGGTGGCGCTGCCACGCAGATCCTTTTCGACGGTGGAAGCCGTAGCCAACACCTTGTCGCCTGCCGCCGTGGTCACCTGAGCATACATGTGGCGCGGCGTGCGATTTACACACAGACGGAACTCACCCAGCTCACGGATCTTCATCCGGGTGCGTTTCGCTCTGCGCTGACGTGCTTCTCTCTTGTCTTTCATGACTTCAGTCTCGACGGTTATTTCTTCTTGGCTTCCTTGCGGCGAACTTGTTCGCCGGCATAACGGACGCCCTTGCCCTTGTACGGCTCAGGCGGGCGGAAGCCACGTACATTGGCGGCCACCTGGCCCACCAGCTGCTTGTCGACACCCTTGAGGACAATTTCTGTCTGCGTCGGGGTTTCTGCCGTCACACCTTCCGGAAGCTCGTAAGCCACAGGGTGGGAGAAACCCAGCGACAGGTTCAGAACCTTGCCTTGCGCCTGGGCACGATAACCAACGCCTACCAGTTCGAGCTTGCGCTCAAAGCCGGTGGACACGCCGGTCACCATATTCTGAAGCAGCGCGCGCGTCGTGCCAGCCAGAGCCCAGGCTTGCTGAACTTCCTTTGCCGGACGGAACGTGATCACGCCGTCTTCTACAGCCACAGCCACCAGCTCGTGCACCGTGTGCTCAAGGGTGCCTTTGCTACCCTTGATGGTGACGTTCTGGCCGTCGATTTTCACATCGACGCCCTGCGGCAGTTTTACAGGATCTTTCGCTACTCGTGACATTGCTGCACCTAACCCGTTATGCCGCTATCGTCAGGACACTTCGCAGATCAGCTCGCCGCCAACATTGGCCTTGCGTGCTGCGCGATCGGTCATAAAGCCCTGGTTGGTGGAAACGATCATCACACCCAGACCGCCTTTCACCTTCGGAATCTCACCGGCGCCCTTGTAAATGCGCAGACCAGGAGTGCTCACCCGCTTGATCTTCTCGATCACCGGGCGACCTTCAAAGTACTTCAGATCAATGGTCAGGGTCGGCTTCTTCTCGTCGCCACCCACCTGATAACCACCGATATAACCCTCGTCCTGCAGCACCTTGGCAATGGCCACCTTGCTGGTGGAAGACGGAATGTCTACCGAGACCTTGTTTGCCATCTGCGCATTGCGAATACGGGTAAACATATCCGCCAGGGTATCTTGCATGCTCATGCTGCTGTCGCTCCGCTACTCATGCCCTTGCGGGCGTCTTACCAGCTGGACTTCACCAGGCCCGGTACGTCACCGCGCATGGCGGCTTCCCGCAACTTGTTACGGCCCAGACCGAACTTGCGGTATACACCGTGCGGACGCCCGGTGATCCGGCAGCGGTTACGCTGACGGGTACGGGCGGAGTCACGGGGCAGCTTCTGCAGCTGCACCTGGGCATCCCACTTGGTTTCCGCTTCCGCATTCGGGTCGCGGATAATCGCCTTGAGCTCGGCACGCTTGGCAGCATACTTGGCAACCAGCTTGGCGCGCTTCTGCTCCCGGTTTTTCATAGAGACCTTAGCCATGCTTCTCTCTCAACCTTTCATCGGGAAGTTGAAGGCGCGCAGCAGCGCGCGGGCTTCTTCATCGGTCTTGGCCGTCGTGGTGATGGTGATATCCATACCGCGCAGCTTGTCGACCTTGTCAAACTCTACTTCAGGGAACACGATCTGCTCGCGCAGGCCCATGGAGTAGTTGCCACGACCGTCAAAAGACTTGGCATTCAGACCACGGAAGTCACGCACCCGCGGAATGGCCACGTCGACCAGACGGCCGAGAAACTCATACATACGCTGGCGACGCAGGGTCACCTTGCAGCCGATCGGCCAGCCTTCACGAATCTTGAAGCCCGCCACGGACTTGCGTGCGTTGTTCACGATCGGCTTCTGGCCTGAGATCGCGGTCATGTCGGACAGTGCACCCTCCATCGCCTTGCGGTCCTGGGCAGCCTCACCCACACCCATGTTCAGGGTGATCTTGGTGATCCGCGGCACTTCCATCACATTCTTGTACCCAAACTCCTTGAGGAGTTTCGGCACGATCTCTTTCTCGTAAACGTCTTTCAGAGTGCTCATGCTTCACCCAACCTGTCAGGCGCCGACTACTTCGCCACTGGATTTGAAGTACCGGACCTTGTTGCCGTCCTCTACCCGGAAGCCCACGCGGTCAGCTTTCTCGGTTGCCGGATTCCAGATCGCCACGTTGGACGCTTCGATGCTGGCTTCCTTCTCGATGATGCCGCCCTGAATCCCACGCTGCGGATTGGCACGCGTGTGCTTCTTGACAATATTTACACCAGAGACAATCAGGCGACCGTTGGCCAGCACCTTGCTGACCTTGCCGCGCTTACCCTTGTCTTTACCGGCGATTACGATGACCTCGTCATCACGCTTGATCTTGAGCATTACCTCACCCGCCTTTACAGAACTTCAGGTGCCAGGGAGATGATCTTCATGAACTGCTCGGTACGCAGTTCCCGGGTCACCGGGCCGAAGATCCGGGTACCGATCGGTGCCTTGTTGTTGTTCAACAGGACCGCGGCATTTTCGTCGAAACGAATTACTGAACCATCAGGGCGACGTACGCCCTTGCGGGTCCGCACCACTACGGCGCTCATCACGTCACCTTTCTTGACGCGGCCACGGGGAATTGCTTCCTTCACCGTAACCTTGATGATGTCGCCAATACCCGCATAGCGGCGGTGTGACCCACCCAGTACCTTGATGCACTGAACCCGGCGCGCACCGCTGTTGTCGGCCACTTCGAGCATGCTTTCGGTCTGAATCATCGTCTATCTCTCCAAAGCAACGCCGGATCAGGCTTGTTGAGCCTGTTCGACCACACTGACCAGCATCCAGGTTTTACGCCGGGACAGCGGACGACACTCCTCGATGGTGACCAGGTCACCCTCGCGGCACTGGTTGTCCTCATCATGCGCCATAAGCTTGGTCGAGCGACGGATGAACTTGCCGTAAAGCGGATGCTTTACCTGGCGCTCTACCAGCACAGTGATCGTCTTGTCGCCCTTGTTAGAGACAACCTTGCCGGTCACCGTACGCTTCAGTTTCTGATTCGCTTCGGCCATGACTATTTACCCTGCTTCTCTTTGAGGACGGTCTTCACACGCGCGATATCACGGCGTACTTCACCGATCTGGTGCGTCTGCGACAACTGCCCGGACGCCTGCTTCATGCGCTGCTTGAACTGTTGCTCCAGCAGACCATTGAGCTCGCCCTGCAGCTCCTCAACACTTTTGTCTCTCAGCTCGCTTGCTTTCATGGCTTACATCACCGTCCGAGTCACGACACGGGTGCTGACCGGCAGCTTCGCCGCGGCCAGACGGAATGCCTCGCGGGCCACTTCGTCTGCCACACCTTCCATTTCATACAGCATCTTGCCCGGCTGGATCTGAGCCACCCAGTACTCGACGCTACCCTTACCTTTACCCATCCGCACTTCGAGGGGCTTCTTGGTGATCGGCTTGTCCGGGAATACCCGGATCCAGATCTTGCCACCCCGCTTGACGTGACGGGTCATGGCACGACGGGCGGCTTCAATCTGACGCGCTGTCAGACGACCGCGGCCAGTGGCCTGCAGGCCGATGGTGCCGAAAGACACCTTGGAGCCCCGTTGTGCCAGGCCGCGGTTGCGACCCTTCATCACTTTCCGGAATTTCGTACGCTTTGGCTGCAACATCGTTCGCTACCCTTTAGCCACGGCCACGCTTTTTGGGCGCCTTGACCTGCTTCTCTTCCTGCGCCTGCTCCATGCCACCCAGGATCTCCCCGCGGAAGATCCACACCTTGATACCAATGGTACCGTAGGTGGTTTCAGCACGAACGCTGGCGTAGTCGATATCCGCACGCAGCGTATGCAGCGGCACACGGCCCTCACGGTACCACTCGGTACGCGCGATCTCTGCACCGCCCAGACGACCGGACACCTGCACCTTGATACCTTCGGCACCGGCTTTCATGGCGTTCTGCACAGCGCGCTTCATGGCGCGGCGGAACATCACACGGCGCTCCAGCTGGCCGGCAATGTTGTCACCCACCAGACGGGCATCCAGGTCGGGCTTGCGCACTTCCTCGATGTTGATGTGCACCGGCACACCCATCTGCTCGGCGACGTCCTTGCGCAGACGCTCGACGTCTTCACCTTTCTTGCCGATCACGATGCCCGGACGCGCCGTGCTGATCGTGATGCGCACATTCTCGCTGGGACGCTCGATCTTGATCTTGCTGACCGACGCGTTCTTCAGGCGCTTGTGCAGATAGTCACGGACCTTGAGGTCAGTAACCAGATAGTCGGCGTAATGCTTCGGGTTCGCATACCAGAGCGAATTGTGCTCCTTGACGATACCCAGGCGAATGCCGACCGGATGAACTTTCTGACCCATCTGATTACTCCTCGCCTTCCGACACTTTGACGGTGATGTGGCAGGTGCGCTTGGTGATGCGATCAGCACGGCCCTTGGCGCGCGGCTTGATACGCTTCAGCGACATACCCTCATCCACAAAGATCGTGGACACCTTCAGCTCATCCACATCAGCGCCATCGTTGTTCTCCGCGTTGGCGATTGCGGACTCCAGCACTTTTTTCACAATAGCGGCCGCTTTCTTCGGGCTGAACGCCAGCACATTCAGTGCCTGCTCAACCTTCATGCCACGCACCTGGTCAGCAACCAGACGGGCCTTCTGCGCCGAGATTCTTGCCCCGCGAAGGCGGGCTGCAACTTCAGTCGCCATGCTCGTCACCCACCCTTATCGCTTGGACTTCTTGTCCACAATGTGCCCGCGATAGTTGCGGGTCAGGGCGAACTCGCCCAGCTTGTGGCCAACCATATGTTCTGACACCAGCACAGGAACGTGCTGCTTGCCGTTGTGTACCGCGATGGTCATACCCACCATCTCCGGAATGATCATGGAGCGGCGCGACCAGGTCTTGATCGGCTTGCGTGAGTTGCTCTCGACCGCTTCCTCCACCTTCTTCAGAAGGTGGTGATCCACAAAAGGACCTTTTTTCAGTGAACGTGGCACAGCCTAGTCCTCTCTGTTACTTCGCCCGACGATCGCGAACGATCATCTTGCGGGTACGCTTATTGGTACGGGTTTTATGGCCCTTGGTCGGAACACCCCAGGGCGTCACAGGGTGACGACCACCGGAGGTACGACCTTCACCACCACCGTGCGGGTGATCCACCGGGTTCATGGCAACACCACGCACCGTCGGACGCACACCACGCCAGCGGGATGCACCGGCCTTACCCAGAGACCGCAGGCTGTGCTCGCTGTTCGAGACTTCGCCCAGGGTCGCACGACACTCGGCGTGCACCTTGCGCATTTCGCCGGAGCGCAAACGCAGGGTGACGAATTCGCCGTCTTTGGCCAGCACCTGAACCGAGGTACCGGCAGAACGCGCCAGCTGACCACCCTTGCCGGGACGCATTTCCACGTTATGCACCGTGGAACCCAGCGGGATGTTGCGCAGCGGCAACGCATTGCCCGGCTTGATCGGGGCATCCTGACCTGAACGCACCTTGTCGCCTGCCTTCAGACCTTTGGGCGCCAGGATATAACGACGCTCGCCATCGGCGTACTTCAGCAGCGCAATGTGCGCGGAACGGTTCGGATCATACTCCAGACGCTCAACTTCGGCGCCCACGCCGTCCTTGTTGCGACGGAAATCGATCAAACGGTACTTCTGCTTGTGACCACCACCCTTGTGACGGGTCGTGATCCGGCCATTGTTGTTACGGCCGCCATTCCGGCTCTTGCTTTCGGTCAGCGGACCGTAAGGCGCACCCTTGTGCAGCTCCTCACTGACCACCTTGACCACAAAGCGGCGACCCGGGGAAGTAGGTTTACACTTCACGATAGCCATGACTCGTTACCCCTACTCAGCAGCCAGAAAATCAATGTCCTGGCCCGCCTGCAATAAGACGTAAGCCTTTTTCCAGTCGCTGCGCTTGCCCTGAACCCGGCCAAACACCTTGCGCTTGCCCTTTACGTTCAGCGTCTGAATCGCTTCGACCTTGACATCAAACAGCTGCTCAACAGCTTTCTTGATCTCACGCTTGGAGGCGTCGCGCGCCACCTTGAACACATACTGGCCGTTCTTGTCTGCCACCACGCTGGCCTTCTCGGACACGTGGGGAGCAAGCAGGACCTGGAAGATACGCTCCTGGTTCATGCCAACGCCTCCTCAAGCTTCTTCAGGGCCGGCACGGTCACGAGCACCTTCTCGAAGGCGATCAGGCTGACCGGATCAACGCCCTGCACATCACGCACATCGACATGCGGCAGGTTGCGAGCGGACAGGAACAGGTTCTCGTCCACCTGATCCGCAACAATCAGCACGTTATCCAGGCCAAGACCTTTCAGCTTTTCCTGCAGAGCCTTGGTCTTCGGCGCCTCCAGGGCGAACTCGTCGACCACGACCAGACGCTCCTGACGCACCAGCTCGGACAGGATGCACTGCAGGGCACCGCGATACATCTTGCGGTTCACCTTCTGCTCGTAATCCCGCGGCTTGGCCGCAAAGGTCACACCACCGCTGCGCCAGATCGGGCTACGGATGGTGCCGGCGCGAGCGCGACCGGTACCCTTCTGGCGCCACGGCTTCTTGCCGCCGCCGCTAACTTCTGAACGGGTTTTCTGTGCCTTGCTGCCCTGACGACCGCCCGCCATAAAGGCGACGACCACCTGATGCACCAGCGGCTCATTGAAGTCTTTGCCGAAGGCGACTTCAGACACAGAAACAGTTCCTCCAGAGGCAGTATTGAGATTCATCCTCTATATCCTCTCTCAGGCCTTCGCCTTCACTGCCGGGCGCACGATCACGTCGGCACCGGTGGCGCCGGGCACAGCGCCCTTCACCAGCAGCAGATTCTTTTCGGCATCAACACGTACCACTTCCAGATTCTGGACCGTGACGCGCTCTGCACCCATGTGACCAGCCATCTTCTTGCCCTTGAACACGCGACCCGGGGTCTGGTTCTGGCCGATGGAACCCGGAGCACGATGGGACAGGGAGTTGCCGTGCGTAGCATCCTGGGTGCGGAAGTTCCAGCGCTTGATAACACCCTGGAAACCCTTACCCTTGGAAATGCCGGTCACATCGATAATCTGACCCGGCTCGAAGATCTCTACTGAAATCTCGCCGCCAGCAGCCAGCTCGCCCGGCTCAGCACGGAATTCCCAAATACCACGGCCAGCCTCGACACCCGCTTTCGCGAAATGCCCGGCCGCCGGACGGGTTACCCGGCTTGCACGACGCTCGCCAGTGGTGACCTGCACCGCCTGATAACCGTCTGTCTCTTCGGTTCTGATCTGGGTGATCCGGTTAGGAGTCACCTCGATAACGGTAACCGGAATGCTGGTGCCATCTTCGCTGAACACCCGGGTCATTCCGCATTTCCGACCGACTACACCAATAGCCATTGTCTACCTCTTCACAACCTGCCACGCCTGCGCGCAGCGTGCCGTTATCCCAGGCTGATCTGCACGTCCACGCCAGCAGCCAGATCCAGCTTCATCAGCGCGTCTACGGTCTTGTCCGTAGGCTCGACGATGTCCACCAGGCGCTTGTGGGTGCGAATCTCGTACTGATCCCGCGCATCCTTGTTCACATGCGGAGAGACCAGCACCGTAAACTTTTCCTTGCGCGTCGGCAGGGGAATAGGCCCCTGGACCTGCGCGCCGGTCCGCTTTGCCGTATCCACGATCTCCTGGGCAGACTGATCGATCAGACGATGATCAAACGCCTTGAGACGGATTCGGATTCGTTGGTTAGCCATAGCTAACTAGCTCCAGACTGTTCAAACCATGCTTCAGATGGCAAAAAACCCGCCCGCCCTTCCTTCTCGGAGGCGGTGGGTGGCAAATCAGTCCCGGGAACGATGCCCCGGTTGTCCTCGCCCTTCCAGCCGGAAGGTGCCGTTGCCGGCCCGGAACCCGCCTGCTGCCTCACTTTCATGGCGCCGCAAGCAGAAGTCCCGATGAGAGGGCGCGAATTATATAGAGAAAGCAGGGCCGGGGCAATGCCCCGGCCAAACTTTCGTCCAAATCCG
>PNLU01000062.1 GCA_013823245.1 Alcanivorax sp. | reverse complement strand
AACGACGATCACCCCGCACGGCAACTGCTCAACACCCTGGCGCGCGCGGGCGCGCAGTGGAGCCCGGATCAGGGCAGCGACGATCCGCTGTACCAGCAGATCGAACAGTCCGTGTTCAGCATTCTTAACGATTACGATGAAGATGTGGCCCTGTTTGGCACCTTGCTGCGCGACTTCGAGGCGTTCTTCAGCCAGCAGAGCGCCCGCACCGAACGGGTCGAGGCCCGCATCCGAGAGGTTGAGGAAGGCCGTGCCCGGGCCGAGATCGCGCGGCTGGCGGTGACCGCAGCGCTGGATCAACGCATGGCCGGTCGCCAGTTGCCGGACGTCGCGGTACGCCTGCTGCGCCAGGGGTGGCAACAGGTGCTGTATCTGACCCACCTGCGCGAAGGGGAAGACAGCGAGGCCTGGGTTCGCGACAGCAAGGTGGTGGATGCCGTGGTCTGGAGCGTGTTGCCGCACCGGGAGCAGGAGGCACTCGAGCGCCTGCGGGCCCTCAGTCCGAAGCTGCTCAACAGCGTCAAGGCCGGTCTGGATCGCATCAGCTACGATGCCCTGGAGGCCAACAGCCTGCTCACCGGTTTGCAAACCGTGCACGAGTCACTGCTGCGTGGCCTGGAAACCGAGCGTGTGCCGGTGGCGGCGGAACAGCCGCAGGTGGAAGCCGAAGTGGCAGTGGCCCCGGTGGAGGCCGAGGTCCAGTTGCCTGCCGATCACCCGCAGGTGCGCGCCTTGCGTGGCATGCGTCCGGGCCAGTGGGTGGAATTTGCCGACGGCGACCAGCCGCAGAGCGGCCAGCGTTGCAAGCTGGCGGCCAACCTGCGCGGCGGCGACAAGCTGGTGTTCATCAACCGCCGGGGGATCAAGGTGTGCGAGCACAGCGCCATGAGCCTGGCCGTTGCGTTGCAGCAGGGGGCCGCTAAACTGATTGAGGACAGCGCGCTGTTTGATCGGGCGCTGGAAGCCGTAATCGGCGATCTTCGCAAGTTGCAGCAACGCACCTGAGGCACGCCCGTGCCGGGGTGCCTTGCCCCGGACCAGGATGGCGTGTGTTCACTCTCAGCAAGCACTGGGTCGATCAGGCCCGTCACCTTCCCTCACCCAATGCCGGCGAACGCCCGGACCCGGCGGACATTACCCTGATTGTGGTGCACAACATCAGTCTGCCACCGGGGGAGTTCGGCGGGCCCCACATAGACGAGCTGTTCAGCAATCGTCTGTCGCCCGACGACCATCCGTACTTCGCCGACATAGCCCACCTGCAGGTGTCGGCGCATTTCCTGATTCGCCGCGATGGCCAGCTGAACCAGTATGTCGCCTGTGACCGGCGCGCCTGGCACGCGGGCGAGTCGGTCTGGCGCGGGCGCAGGAATTGCAACGATTTCGCCATTGGTATCGAGCTGGAAGGCGCCGATACTGTGCCCTTCACGGCGGCGCAGTATGATGTACTGGTGCCGCTGATCAAGCTGCTGCGAGAGGCCTACCCAGGTATCGCGGCAGATGCGATAGTGGGGCATGAACATATCGCGCCGGGGCGCAAGACAGACCCCGGCCCGGCATTTGACTGGGACGGGCTGTGGCAACGTCTGGCCGCCAGCCCGGGGGAGAACAGGACGTCATGAAACTGGTGGTTTTGCTGGTGGTACTGGCGCTGCGGCGCCTTGATTTCGCCTGGCCTGGCGCCTTCCTGCGCCGCGAACGATTCAGTGAAGCGCTGGCACCCTTGCGCGACCGCATAGAAGGCGTTGGCCTGCCGGCGGTGTTGCGCTGGGCTGTGCTGGTACTGGTGCCCGTTGCAGTGGTGGCGCTGCTGCTGTGTCTGTTGCACAGCGTTCTGTGGGGCCTGCCGGGCTTTATTGCCGGGGGCGTATTGCTGCTCTGGCTATTGGGGGCTGAAAGCGAGTTCCGTCAGCAGGAAAGTCTGCTGGAGCGCGGCCGCATGAATGACCCCGAAGCGTTTTCCGAAGCGGCCGAGCGTCACTTCGGTATGCGCGGTGACGTGGACGACGCGGGCGATGCCGAGCAGCCGGATTATTTTACCCGGCTCTATCGCCGCATTGTGCGTCAGGATGCGCGGCAGTTGTTTGCCACCGTGTTCTGGCTGATCGCGCTGGGCTACTGGGCGGCACTGCTTTATGTGCTCAACCTGACGCTTGTGCGTGAGGAGTCGTTGCGTGAAGAGTCGCTGGATGAATCGGCGCCCGAGCCGAGCCCGGCGCGCCTGATGCATACGGCCCTGTTCTGGTTGCCCTCGCGACTGCTGGTGCTGTGCCTGGCCCTGGCGGGCAACTTCGGTCGCGTGGCCGATGCCGTGTCCGGACGGGTGTGGAAGCTCGACGACGGTGAAGCGCTGCTGGACGATGCCCTGGAAGGCGCGCTGGAAAAGCCGGACCCGGCAGCCCAGGCGCAAGACCGCCTGCAAGCGGGCGTGGATCGGCTGGAGGAACTCCAGGGCGTACTGCTGCGCTGTCTGGCCATCTGGTTGATCCTGGCAGCGATCTGGATCGTGATCACCGGTTAAGCGCAATGACAGGAAGCATCAGCCCGGTGATCGTCTAAAGTCGCATTGAAGCGCCCGGGCCGTTATCGTAATGTTCAACGCGGTCTGCTTACCCGGCAGGCCACGTTGCAGAATCACGCTGTTCGCACTGTATCAGCGATGGTTCGACTCTGGTTGCCGGTCGGGAAGAACCCCGACCGGCTACGTCGGTGCAGCGAAAAAGGACGCAATGCCCATGGCAACACCGTTTATTCCCGGCCATTTTTTTGATGACACGGACCCGGCGGAAACCCGGGAGTGGTTCGAGGCGCTCGCCTCGATCGTTGAGAACGAAGGCCCCGAGCGCGCCACCTGGCTGCTCAATCGCCTGACCGATGTGGCCCAGTCCCAGGGGCTTTACCGGTCCCACCTCTACACGCCTTACCTGAACACCATCAGCACCCGCGAAGAAGCGCCGTTCCCCGGCGATATGTTCATGGAGCGCCGTATCCGTTCGCTGGTGCGCTGGAACGCGCTGGCCACGGTGATGCGCGCCAACCTGAATGATGACGAACTCGGCGGCCATATTGCCTCCTTCGCCTCGTCGGCCACGCTGTATGACGTCGGCATGAATCATTTTTTCCGTGCCCCCACCGAGGGGCATGGTGGTGACCTGGTCTACTACCAGGGACACTCCGCGCCGGGCATCTACGCCCGCGCTTATCTTGAAGGACGTCTGAACGAAGACCAGCTGGATAACTTCCGCCGCGAGGTGGACGGCAAGGGTCTGTCGTCCTACCCGCATCCGTGGCTGATGCCGGATTTCTGGCAGTTCCCGACGGTGTCCATGGGCCTGGGGCCGATTCAGGCGATCTACCAGGCGCACATCATGAAGTACCTGGAAAACCGCGAGATGATCCCGTCGCAGCGGCGCAAGGTCTGGGCGTTCCTCGGCGATGGTGAAATGGACGAGCCGGAATCCCTCGGCGCCCTGTCGCTGGCCGGGCGCGAGCATCTGGACAACCTGATCTTTGTGGTCAACTGCAACCTGCAACGGCTGGATGGCCCGGTGCGCGGTAACGGCAAGATCATCCAGGAACTGGAAGGGCTGTTCCGGGGCGCGGGCTGGAACGTGATCAAGGTGGTCTGGGGACGTCTGTGGGATCCGCTGCTGGAGCGCGACACCGAAGGCGTGCTGCGTCGGCGCATGGAAGAATGCGTGGACGGCGAATACCAGGCCTACAAGAAAAATGGTGGCGCTTATACGCGCGAGCACTTCTTCGGCAAATATCCGGAGCTGGCGAAGCTGGTGGAGCATCTGTCCGATGAAGAAATCTACCAGCTCAATCGCGGCGGCCATGATCCGTTCAAGGTGTACGCAGCCTACCATCAGGCGGTTAATCACACCGGCCAGCCCACCGTGATTCTGGCGAAAACCGTGAAGGGGTACGCCACCGGCGCGGGCGAGGCGACCAACAAGACCCACCAGATGAAGAAGCTGGATCTGGACAGCCTCAAGGACTTCCGCGATCGCTTCAACATGCCGTTCTCTGACAAGGAACTGGAAACGCTGCCCTATTACCGGCCCGATGAAGACAGCCCGGAGCTGCGCTATCTGCGTGAGCGGCGCGGGGCGCTGGGTGGCAGCGTGCCGGTACGGCGCCGCAATTCGGAAAAACTCGAAGTGCCGGATGTGGGTCTGTTCGGCAACTTCCTGGAAGGCAGCGGTGACCGCGCCATTTCCACCACCATGGCGTTCGTACGCATGCTGTCCTCGCTGATCAAGCAAAAAGGTATCGGCGATCGCGTGGTGCCCATTGTGCCGGATGAAGCCCGCACCTTTGGTATGGAGGGCATGTTCCGCCAACTCGGTATCTACTCGTCTGGCGGACAGAAATACGAGCCGGAAGATGCCGGTCAGGTGATGTACTACCGCGAGGACCGGCAGGGCCGGATTCTTGAAGAAGGCATCAACGAAGCCGGTGCCATGTCCGGCTGGATGGCGGCGGCGACCAGTTACAGTCACCACAACTTCCCGCTGGTGCCGTTCTACATCTATTACTCGATGTTCGGTTTCCAGCGCGTTGGCGATCTGGCCTGGGCGGCCGGGGACATGCAGGCACGCGGTTTTCTGTTGGGCGCCACTGCCGGGCGGACCACGCTCAACGGCGAAGGCCTGCAGCATCAGGATGGCCACAGTCATCTGCTGTCCAGCACCGTGCCGAACTGCATCAGCTACGATCCGACCTATGCCTTCGAGCTGGCGGTGATCCTGCAGGATGGCCTGCGGCGCATGTATGCCGAGCAGGAAAATGTCTTCTACTACATCACCCTGATGAACGAGAACTACGTGCACCGGGCCATGCCCAAGGGCGCGGAAGAAGGCATTCGCAAGGGCATGTATCTGCTTCAGGAAGCCGAACGCAAGAGCAAGAAGACGGTGCAGCTGCTGGGCTCCGGGACCATCTTGCGTGAGGTCGAGGCGGCGGCGGACATCCTTCAGGATGTCTATGGCGTCGAAGCTGATATCTGGAGCGTCACCAGCTTCAACGAACTGCGCCGCGAAGGCTTGCAGGTGCAGCGCTGGAACATGCTGCACCCCCAGGAAGAAGCGCGCCGTTGCTGGGTGCAAACCTGCCTGGCGCAGCGCACCGGGCCGGTGATTGCCGCCACGGATTACATGAAGATCTACGCCGATCAGATCCGGCCCTGGGTCGAGGCGCCCTATATTGTGCTGGGCACCGACGGCTTTGGGCGCAGTGATTCGCGCGCCAAGTTGCGCGAGTTTTTCGAGGTGGATCGCTACTTTATTGTGCTGGCGGCCCTGAACGGGCTGGCCGACAAGGGTGTCATTGGCCGCAGCAAGGTCGCCGACGCCATCAAGCGTTTCGGTATCAACGCGGAAAAACCGTACCCGCCGAGCGTATAAGGAGCTGATGCGTGAGCAGTGAAGTCATCAAGGTTCCCGACACAGGCAGCAGTGATCCTGTTGATGTGATCGAGATCTCCGTCAAGGTCGGCGATACCATTGCGCCGGAAGATACTATTGTTGTGCTGGAGTCCGACAAGGCCACTGTCGAAGTGCCTGCCCCGCAAGGTGGCAAGGTCAGCAAGGTGCTGGTCAGCGTGGGCGACCGCGTGCGCGAAGGCGACCCGCTGCTGGAAGTCGAAGCCGCTGCTGGCGGTTCTGATAGCAAGCACGAGAACAGCAAGAAAGAGAACAGCAAGCAAGACACGGATAAAGACGACGCCGGCAAACTGGAGCAGGCCCCCAAAGCGACCTCATCCACCAAAAAACCGGCCGAGAAATCTTCAGGCGGCAGCCGCGACATCAAGGTCCCGGATCTCGGCGATATCGACGCTGCCGAACTGATCGAATTGCTGGTCAAGGAAGGCGACGAGGTCGAAGCCGAACAGGTTATCGGCGTGCTGGAATCCGACAAGGCCTCGCTGGAAATTCCGTCCCCGGCGGCTGGCCGGGTCATTGCTCTGGCCGTGAAAGTGGGTGACCGCCTGAGCACCGGCGATGCGCTCATGACGTTGTCTGTTTCGTCTGATGACGAAGCCAGCGATGAAAGCAGCGACGACACAGCGGCCGCCAGTGAGCCATCCCGCGAGGCCAAGCCCACCCCACAGGAGCTCACCCCACAAGAGCCAGCCCGGCGCGAGCCCCGTGAGACGGCGACGGATGCGGGCCAGCGCGGCGCCGAAGCGGGCGCCCCCTCAGGCCCCGTGCATGCAGGCCCCGCCGTGCGCAAACTGGCACGGGAACTCGGCGCTGATCTGGCCAAAGTCTCCGGCACCGGCCCGAAAGGGCGCATCCTCAAGGAAGACGTCCACGCCCATGTCAAGGCACTGCTGACTGAAAAACCTGCGCCCGCTGCGGGCGTGCCCGGCGCCCCCTTGCCAGAGATCGACTTCAGCAAGTTTGGCGAGATCGAGGAACGCGAGCAGAGCAAGTTGCGCCGCGTGGCAGCGGCCAATCTGCACCGCAGCTGGATCACGGTGCCGCATGTCACCCAGTTCGATGAAGCGGATATCACCGATCTTGAAGCGTTCCGGCAAAGCGAGAACCAGCGTCTCGCCAAGTCGGCGCGCGGCGATGCCAAACCTGTGAAGCTGACCATGCTGGCTTTTCTGGTGAAAGCCTGCGCGGTGGCCTTGCGAGAATTCCCCACCTTCAACAGTTCACTGTCGGCCTCGGGCGAAACCCTGATCCTGAAACGCTATATTCATATCGGCGTGGCGGTGGATACGCCCAACGGGCTGGTGGTGCCGGTGATTCGTGATGCCGACACCAAGGGCATTCTGACTATTGCCAGTGAGATGAGCGAACTGGCGGAGAAGGCGCGCAATCGCAAGCTGACGCCCGGGGACATGCAGGGCGGCAGCTTCAGCATTTCCTCGCTGGGCGGGATTGGCGGCACGGCCTTTACGCCGATCGTCAACTGGCCTGAAGTGGCGATCCTGGGCGTGAGCCGTACGCAGACGAAGCCGGTGTGGGACGGCAAGCAGTTTGTACCGCGCGACATGTTGCCGCTGTCACTGTCTTACGATCACCGCGTGATTGATGGGGCGGATGCAGCGCGCTTTACCCAGTTCCTGGCGGCGACGCTGACAGACTTGCGGCGGGCTTTGCTTTAAAGCAGGTCGAATACCACTGAAGGTGACGGCCCGCGGGGGCGGGTACCCCCTTTCAGGACCGTCGAGAGGCATGGATGCCGAACGCGAGCTTACAGGGACGTACTTGCAGCGTGTCCTGAAAGGGGGTACCCGCCCCCGTGGGCCATGACCACTGCGCATCAAAGGATGGTTCGCCCCAGGACCTCAACCGTTACTGCGACGCTCGCCACGCTTGCCGCGTTTCTCTCCACCATAAGCGCCATCTCGTCCGCGACGCTCACCCCGGGCTTCGCGATCTGCCCGGCGCTCACCGCGCTCGGCCCAACGCTCGCGGCGCTCTTCGCGCATCGCCGTCATGGTGTCTTTCTGCTCGGCAGTCAGCACGCTGCTCACCTTGCTGTCAGTTTCAGCGCGTACCTGCTGCATGGCCTGATGCTGTTCGGTAAAGATATCGCGCAGCGCCTCGCGCTGGTTATCGGTGAGTTCGAGCCGCTCAGCCATGTGGCTGAAGCGCTGTTCCATCATGGCCTGACGATCCACGGGGCGATCCGCCAGGGCGGTACCTGACAGGGCAAACAGGGACAGACCAGCAATCAGTGCATGTTTCATCGTGTTTCTCCTTGCGGATACGGTTGCGTTGACAGGGTCAGTCTCGTTGGCCAGTGTGCAAGCAGTATGCAGCAATTGCGGAACCTCAATCGGCCTCGTCCCGGGGTGCCAGCTCGAAACGATAGCCTGCGCCGTAAATTGAATGGATGAATTCCACATCGGGAAATGCATCCGTCAGCTTGCGGCGCAGTTTCTTGATATGGCTGTCCACGGTGCGGTCGCTGACCACGCGGTTGTCGTTGTAGATGCGGTCGATCAACTGCTGCCGGGAGCGGATATGTCCCGGGTGCGCCGCCAGTGTTTTCAGCAGCGCAAATTCCACCACGGTCAGGGTTACGGCCTTGCCTTGGTAGCGCGCTTCAATGCGGTTTTCATCCAGCTCCAGGCCGGAGGTGTTTGCCTCGGCGGTCTTGTCCTGGCCCAGGGTGTCCAGACGCCGTAGCAGCGCCTTGACCCGGGCCACCACCTCGCGGGGACTGAAGGGTTTGCAGATGTAATCGTCGGCGCCCAGCTCCAGGCCCAGCAGGCGATCCACTTCTTCCACCCGGGCGGTCACCATGATGACCGGTGTATCGGTAAAGGTGCGCAGTTGTTTGCACACCTCCAGGCCGTCCATGTCCGGCAGCATCAGATCCAGCAGGATCACATCGATGTTGCTCTCGCGTACGGCGGCCAGCCCGGCTTCGCCGGTTCCGGCCACCGTGGTGTCGTGGCCCGCATGGCCCAGGTAGTCGGCCAGCAGGCTGGCGATCTTCGGTTCGTCTTCAATGATCAGGATACGCGCCATGGAGGTCTCCTCTCAGGCTGAAGCAGGCAGGGATACGGTCATGCGCACACCGCCCAGCGGTGAGGCGCTGGCATCAATGGTGCCGCCGTGGGCTTCGACGATACGCCGGGCCAGGGACAGGCCCAGGCCAGAACCGCCGAGCGCGCGATTGCGTGAGGCGGTTTCGGCGCGGAACAGGTGATCGAACAGGCGGGGCAGGGCGTCTTCCGGTACGCCGGGCGCCGAGTCGTCCAGCACCAGCTCCAGCCAGCGCTGGCCGCCTGCGCCGGTATGGCCGCGCAGTCGCAGGCGCGCCTTGCCGCCTTCATCGGTGTATTTGGCACTGTTGGCCAGCAGGTTGGCCAGTAACTGCCGCAGGCGGGTGGCGTCGCCATCCATCAGCAGCGGTGCGTTGATTTCCCGCTGCAGGGTGATATGACGCTCGCGAAAACGGGGTTCGAACAGGTCGGCCTGTTCGTCCACCAGCTCGGCAAAATCCACGGTTGCCATCTGGTAGCGCAGGGTGCCCGCGTCGGCCAGTGCCAGATCGTGAAGGTCGTCGATCAGGCGGCGCAGGTGCAGGATCTCATGGTGCAGTGAGGCGAGGCGCTTCGGGTCAGCAGGACGAATACCGTCCACCAGGGCCTCGATTTCGCCCTGCAGAATCGCCAGCGGGGTGCGCAGCTCATGGGAAATATCGGCCAGCCAGCGGTCCCGGGCACGGGCCGCCTTGTCGAGGCTGCTGGCCAGATGGTTGATGTCGCGGCTGAGGGCGCCCAGTTCATCCCGGCGGTCGGTGGGCAGGCGCGAGGCAAAATCGCCGCGTGCCATTTGCCGGGACATGGAGGCGATGGCGGTGATCGGTCTGACCAGATAACGGGATAGCAACCAGGAGCCGAGCAGGGCCAGCAGCAGGGTGATGCCGGTGGTCAGGCCCAGGGTACGCAGCTGCTGGGCACGAAACTGACGGTCGATGGCGTCCTGGATGGGCGCTGTGCGCTGCGGATAGCCCACCCAGCCAAACATCTGGTCGCCCTGCTGGATTGGCACCAGGGTGAGGTCGTCGGGGTTCAGGTCGAAGTCCCCGTAAATGGGGGTGCGGTGCTGGTCGAGCACCAGCAGGTAGCGGGGCACGCGCGGCGGGGTGCCGGGGCCGCGCCGGTGCCATTCGTGTTCGCTGCGCGGCCAGCGCCCGCCGCCGGCGCGGTATTCGGCCAGCCGTTCGCTCACTTCCTGCACGCGATGTCGTTCGCGCTCGGTCAGGTAGTCCTGCATGCTGCGCTCCACGCTCAGCTGGTAGAGCACGGTGGCCACCAGCACCAGCGCGATACCGGTGGCGGTCAACATCAGGAACAGGCGGGTCTGGATACTGTGCACGGCGCACCCTTGCGGCAGACAGGTTCCCGAATGATAGCGCAGCCCCAGGAGCCTGCCGTGCACTGCACAGAATTTTCACGATCCAGTGAAGCCCGGCATGGGGTTCAGCCCCAGATCAGCCACCAGAACAGCCACAACAGCCCGGCCCAGATCAGCAGCAGGGCCAGCAGGACGACCAGCGCAAACAGTAATGGCCGCTTGATATAGCGGCCGATAAAGCGCCCGGCCTGCTGATCCGCCTGCTGGTACACCTCGGGCGGGAGCCGTTTGGCCACCATGGATACGCCCAGCGGGACGATGATCAGGTCATCCAGCAGCCCGAAGAACGGAATCATGATCGGAATCAGGTCGAACGGGCTGATCAGGTACAGCGCCAGCAGCACGCTGGCGACCTTCAGGTGAGCCGGGGTTTGCGGGTGCCGGAACGCATAGAACAGCACCACCGCTTCGCGACGGAAACGCAGGAAGCGGTTGCGCAGGAAACCCCCTGCTTTCGCCATCATCAGAACTCCGCGCCGAGGCTGACCAGGTAATAGCGGCCCGGCAACGGATACACGACGAAGCTGTCGTTGACGTCGTCGTAGAGGCCCGTATCGCTGACACGTCTGTCCTGCAGGTTGTGTGCGGCAGCCTGCACATAGAACTGACGATAGCGGGCGCGTGCGGACAGATCGGTCCAGCGATAGCTTTGCTGGCGGCCGGCGGCATTGGCCTCGTCATTGGTGTAGAACCGCGAGCCCACATAGCGCTGCGCGGCCGAAAACGTCAGCCAGTCAGTAGCGTCCCAATCCAGCTGCAGATAGCCACTGCGGCGTGGCACTTCCGGAATCTGGCGGTTACGGAAGGGGCCTTCGGCAAACTCGGCGCTTTGCAGTGTGGCGTTGAAGGTCATCCACAAGCCATCGTCCAGCCGCCAGCGGCTGTTCAGGGTGTAGCCCTGACGGCGGGTACGGTCGTCGCGGTTGATGTTGGTGAAGGTCGCCGGGTCGAACGCGATCTCATTATCAAAACGTGCATGCCAGTAGGTCAGGCTGGAACGCTGGCGGCCTTCCTGCCAGCGCAGGCCCCCGGTGTAGACCTCGCCGGTCTGCGGTGCCAGCGGTTCGACATTGCCGCTGACCAGGAAGATGCTTTCATCCACCGTGGCCACCCGGGCGGTGCGCGCGGCGTTGGCAAACAGGGAGAAATTGTCACGCGGCTGCCAGGCGATGCCGCCTTCGTAATATTCCAGTCGATCGTCACGGCTGTCCTCCTGGCCGCTGGCCAGGCCGAAGTCCTGCTCGACCTTCTCGCTGCGGGCACCGGCCGTGACCACCCAGTGTTCGCTCAGGGCACTGGTCAGGAAGCCGTACCAGGCCTGCTGTCGCTGTTCGCCGGTACGGCGTGTGCCCGGTGCCGGGAAGTTGGCCGGGGAATCGGCGCTGCGGGTGTCGTACTCACTGCGGTACAGATCCCACCCCAGGGTCCACTGGTGTGCCACCGGGCCGGTGCTCGCGCGCCCGGTCAGGCGCGGCGTCACACTGTAGCCGGTCAGGCGTGTTTCGCTGTAGAAATCGAACTGTTCAAAGAAGGCCTTCTGGTACTTGCGCCGCACGCCGGTATCCAGATGAAACGCCATCTGCTCGCCGAGTTCGATCATCAGGCCCGGCATGGCCGCTACACCCTCCTGTTGGGCGTGGTCATCCGGCGTCTGGGCGCCGCGCGGGTCATCACGGAATTCATTGATGCCGGCGCCGGGGTCGATCAGGCGGGTGCCGGGCAGGCCCATTTCCTCGCGGTCGGCCTGCACACTCAGGTAGCTGGTAACGCGCTCACCGCGATGGCGCAGATCACCGAAGGCGTTGCGCTGGCGCAGGGCGTTGTTGTCGCGGTAGCCGTCACTGTTCAGTGCCCACAACGAGAGCAGGGCACTGGTCTGGTCGTCGCCAAGAGCGCCCCACAGGTTGCCGCTGCGGGTGTTGAAGCTGCCGCCACCGACCTCCATGCCCAGGCTGTCGTCATAACGCTCGCGGGTAATGATATTGATGGCGCCACCGGAGGCGCCGTTGCCATACAGCACCGCGCCGCTGCCGGGCAGGATCTCGATCCGTTCGATGGCGGCCAGCGGAATGGCGGAAAAATCCACGCTGGCCATGTCGATATCATTCAGGCGACGGCCGTTGAGCAGGACCAGGGTGTTCTGGGTGGCGGTGGCGCCGAAGCCCATCAGGTCGATGGTGCTGGCGCTGTCGCCCAGGCCGTACAGCCGACTGGCGCGCACACCGCTGACGCTGTCCAGTACGTCCGCCAGGCTGCGCACCGGCATGCGGCGGATGTCTTCGGCGGTCAGCACCACGGCGCCTACGGGCAGGGCGTTGGTGAGCGGGCCGGTTCGTGAGGCGGTGACATGAACGGTATCGAGATCGCTGGCATTGCCAGCCATTGGGGCCATCAGCGGGACAACGGCCAGGGCCAGCAGCATGGCCGCCGGGAACAGGTGCGCTCGGCGCATGCTTCCTCCATCGGGCGTGTTTCGAGCGCTGAGGATACCGTGTTGCGCACGGGCTCACCACAGACGCCATGTGAAGATCAGGCTGGCAGGGCAGCGACCATCAGGCGGTGGGCGGGCAGGCTCATGCCGAGTTGATCGGCCTGACGCAACAGCCAGCCGTTGATGTAGGCAATTTCGGTTCGCTGGCCAGCGCGCACATCCGCGCGCATGGAGGACATGTTGGCGGCCGTGGCACGCGCCACGGCCAGGGCGCGGCCATAGGTGTCGCCGGGCCAGTCCGGGTCCAGGCGATGGAACAGGGCATCGGCTTCATCTGCCAGGGCGCGGGCCTGCTGTTGCCGGGCCGGGTCGTCACACAAGGCGCCGTTGGGGCAATCATTCAGGGCGGTAATGGGATTGATCACCGCGTTAACAGACAGCTTGAGCCACTGCTGGCGGCGGATGTCCGTGCACCAGCGGGCGCCGGGCCAGTGAGGCAGCAACGCCGCGATATCGGCGGGCGGCTCCGGGTCGCCCTGCGCCAGGCCGAGCAGCGTGTCGTTTTCCGCCACCACCTGCACTTGTGCACCGTCGCGCCAGGCGCCGCTGGTGGTCAGGCCCTCCACCTGTTGGAGACCCTCAGGCAGGGGCAGGGCGTCGAGGCTGCCAAGGCCGTTCTGCAGGCGCAGCAGCAAGGCTCCGTTGGCCAGCCGGGGCAGCAACGGGCGCAGGGCGTCGGCGGTGTCCTGGGCCTTGGTGGTGATCACCAGCCGCTGGATGAGGCCGCCATCATCGCCGGCCAGGGTCAGCGCCTGGTGTCGGCCATCCGGCCAGAGCAGGTTGCGTTGCAGCGGCGCGGGGCCGCGCCCGACCCGGCGCACAGGCTGCCCGGCGCGAGCCAGATAACTGGCCACCAGCGTGCCGATATTGCCGGCGCCGAGCAGATACCAGGTCACGCGGTCATGGCCTCCGCGACGGCAATGCCGGCCTGGTGTAGCGAGGCGGGCAGCAGGCTGGCGGTTTGCCGGAACAGTGTGGCGCTGTCGGTGATGTCGCCGGGTCGGCTGACCTGCAGGGCCATGCTGACCTTGAGCATCACCAGTTCACCGGCGACATCGAAGGGCCGTTGGTTGAGGTTGTCGTACAGGCGCACAAAGCTGTCCGGCGAGCACAGGCCATCGTCAGGCTGGTGCGTGATCAGGGCGAAGGTGCTGATACCAGTGCGCGCCAGGATGTCCATTGGCCGCACCAGTTGCTGCAGGCGGCGACTCAGGTTGAGCAGCAGCTGACGGCTGTCGGCCCGGCCCAGTCGTTCGCGTAGTGCAGCAAAGCCCTCCACGCGCATCAGCAGCAGGCAGGCGGCGCCGCCGCGCGCGTCGGCCTGGCGCAGGGCATCTTCAAGGCGCCGGTGGGCGTAGCTGTGATTGCCGAAGCCGGTCAGCGGGTCCAGCAGCGGGCGCTGGCGCAGGCGGCGCAGGGTGCCCAGCAGGCGCTCGTTGTCGGCCAGCGCCCGGTTGTGAACGGCCACAAGCCGATCGGCGGCCAGCACCCGGGGCAGCAATTGCGCGTTCATGGTGGCTTTGGTGACAAAGTCATCGACCCCTTCATCGAAGGCCTGACGTAGCGCCTCCTCTTCCTCGCGTGCGGTGAGCAGCAGGATGTAGGTGTAGTGGTTGCTGGTCTCATCCAGACGGCGGATATGCCGGGTCAGCTCCAGGCCGTCCATCTCCGGCATCATCCAGTCGGCAATCACGATCTGCGCGGCGCGCCGCTGCAGCATCACCAGCGCGTCTTCGGCCGAGTGGGCATGGCGCACGTCCAGATAGCCCGCCTGTTCCAGCGTGCGCAACACGATGGTGGCAGAGAAGCGGGTGTCGTCCACCACCAGAATCGGCGTTTCCTTATGGGGCATCTGTGTGCTCCTTCATGATCGGGCATCCTCGGTATGTCGCGGGAAGCGCTTCATCAGCAGCCACAGCAACGGCAGCCCGAGCAGGGCAATCACGGCGGTCAGGGCAAAGAACACGGCCCAGTCGCCATCCAGCTTGTCCACCATATAACCACTGCTGGCGGACAACCAGATGCGCGCGAGATTGCCGAGGGAGGCCAGCAGGGCATAGTGGGTGGCAGTGTAGGCCACGTTGCACAGGCTGGACAGGTAGGCCACGAAGGCCACCGTGACCAGGCCAGTGGTGAAATTGTCGGAAACCACCGCGATGGTCAGCATCCATTTTTCCTGGCCGACCATGGCCAGTGCAGAATAAGTAAGGTTGGTGGCCGCAGTGAGGAGCCCGGCCAGAAACAGGGCGCGCAGAATGCCGATACGGGCCGCCAGCACACCGCCGAGAAAAACGCCGAACATGTTGGCGGCGAAGCCGTAGAGTTTGGACACCTCGGCTATGTCATCCAGCCCGAAGCCCAATTCCCGGTAGAACACACCAGACATGCGCCCGAGCATGGCGTCGCCCAGTTTGAAGATGAACACAAAAGCGAGAATCAGCCACCAGCCATCGCGGCGCATGAACTCGGCAAACGGTGCCACCACCGCGTTATGCAGCCAGGCCAGCACCGCTGCGGGGCGGGCGGCAAAGCGCGCTGCCAGGTTGGCACGGGCCTGCGCTTCACGCTCATCGACTTCAGCACTGATCCGGCGCACCGGTTCCGGGCTGGCCAGAATGGCGATCATGCCCACCAGCACCCCGAATGCCAGCACCTGATAGGCCACGGACCAGCCAAAATGGTGCGCCAGATACAGGCCGCCAGCGCCACCCACCAGGGTGCCGCCGATATGCCAGCCCCAGATCGCGACCGCCGCGCCGCTGCCATACTCGTGCGGCTCCAGCACGTCGATACGGTAGGCGTCGATGACGATATCCTGGGTCGCGCTGGCTGTGGTCACCAGCAGGGTGGCCAGCGCCATGGCCATCAGTTGTTGCGACGGGTCGGACAACGACATCCACAGGATGGCCGCCATCAGCAGGATCTGCGTCAGCAGGGCCCAGCTGCGGCGTTGCCCGAGGCCCCCCAGCAGCGGCAGGCGCAGGCGATCAATCAGAGGTGCCCACAGGAAATTGATGGCATAGGGCGTGGCGGCCAGCGCAAACAGACCGATGTCTGTGCGACTGACCTCGTTGTCGCGCAGCCAGATGGACAGGTTGCTGAACACCATGGGCGCGGGCAGGCCACTGGCAAAGCCCAGCGCCAGCAAGGTCAGCATGCGACGGTTAAGGTAAGTGCCAAGACTGGTAAGAAGAGAGGAAGGCATGAAGGCGTCGGCGTCGAGGTCAGTCTGCTTCCGACATGTTCGCCGGACGAAAAATCCAGTATGCCTTCAGAGAATCTTCACGGCTAGGGAACCTCTGAAAAACTCCCTGCGCTCTCTGGCTTTCAGGCTGGGCCGCAATCAAGGCGTACTTTCGAAGGCATAGTGGTGCTATGTCGAGAAAGTGCAACGCG
>PNLU01000061.1 GCA_013823245.1 Alcanivorax sp. | reverse complement strand
GGTCAGCGGGACCGAGAGCACCATGCCGACCGGCCCCAGCACCCACCCCCAGAACACCAGGGACACGAACACCACCAGCGTGGACAAACCGAGACTGCGCCCCATCAGACGTGGTTCCAGCAGGTTGCCGATCCCGGTGTTGATGGCGACAAAGCCCGCAATCGCGATGGCTGCCACACCGAACCCGTGCAGCACATAGGCCAGCAGGCAGGCCGGGATCGCAGCCAGAAACGAACCGATATTCGGGATGTAGTTGAACAGAAACGCCAATGTCCCCCAGAGCACCGGATAATCGACGTCCAGCAGCCACATCCACAGCGCCACCAGAATGCCGGTGCCGAGGCTGACCATTGATTTGATCGCCAGGTACTGGTTTACGCCAACGGCGAACTTCTGGAACACCGACATGCCCGGCCCCTCGTCGCCCAGGGCGGCCTTGAGCTTTGAGGGAAAGCGCGCCGCTTCCAGCAGGATGAAGGCCACGGTCAACAGCACCAGCATGAGATTACCCAGCACCGAACCGAAGTGACCGGCCACCTTGCCCGCCATGTTCATCAGGGTGCTGGGGTCCAGTTGCTCCTTGAGCATGTCGAGGTTGAGATGCACCCCCATCCCGGCGAGCAGCTCCATGACCCCGGCCAGGCGCTCATTGAGGGCTTGTTCGTACTTCGGCAGTTCTCGCACAAAGCCGTTGATCGACGCCCCCAGCCCGGTGGCGGCGGCAATCATCACCACGATCAGCCCGATCATCACCAGTAGCACCGCCAGCGCTTCAGGCACATGGTGGCGACGCAGCCAGGCGACGCCAGGCGAGCAGACAATGCTCAGGAATACCGCAACAAGGAAGGGTTCAAGCAGGCTGGAGGCCGCGCGCATGCCGGCGACCACCACCACCAGCGCTGCCAGCATCCCGATCCATGGCCAGGTGGGCCTTACATCCGACATACCAATCTCATCCGTTGCCCCGGTGCAGACGACGCCGTCGTTACAAGACCTGTATTGAGTCGGCGCCACCGGGGCCTATCATACGTTGCCTTCACCCGCAGCGGACACCCTGATCATGCGAACGGTTTCACGCTCCTCCCTGCTGGCCGCTCTGCTGCTTGCGGCATCGCCGCTGGCCGCCGGATCCACGCTTTCCGAGTGCCCGACCGTCGAGCAGGCAGGCTTTACCGTCGCCATGGCCGCACGCGACACCGTCAACACACTGGACAAAGTCCCCGCCGGGCCACGCCATTTGTTCTTTTTTGCCGATGTGCGCGATGGCCGAGGCCAGACACTGATCCACCAGTGGCAGCACGGTAGCAGCGAGACCACGGTGCGGCTGCGCATCAACGGCGACAGCTGGCGGGCCTGGTCCAGCCAGCCCCTGCACACCCCGCAGGGGAACTGGCGGGTGAGCGTGCGCACCGAGGCGGGCTGCGAGCTGGGCCAATGGGACCTGCCAGGCGCGAGCGCCCCGCCGCCGGTGGCTGTATCCACGCCTGTACCCCGGGCGGCACTCCCTTCCGGGGAGCCCGCGCCGGCCGCCCCATCCCGTCTGGATGATGCAGCGCTGCAAGCCCTGCTGGCCGACAACGACGTGATCGGTCTGCGCATGTTCCTTCAGGATGCCGAAGCACGCGGCCTCAACCCGACGCAACTCGACCGCTTGCGCAACATTACGCTGGTGCTGGCCAGTGCCCGACACGAAGTCGAGCACGACCGCCTGCACACCGCCCGAACGCGACTGATGTCCCTGGCGGCGCGTGATGATCTGACAGAAGAAGAACAGGACAGCCTGGCAGCCTTGCAAGCACGGGCGCAGGCCCGCGCGCGCCAATTGTCGGAGGAGTATCTTTACTGGCTGGCCGCCTGGGATATCACCATGAATCAGGGCTTGGCGGGCAGCGCCCTGTGCGTCGATCCATCTGGCTTCGCCAACGATTGGCCTGCCCACATCAATGAAAGTCTGGCCTGGGTCGATCGGCAGGACACCGGCAGTGGCTATCGCTTCGTTCTGCTGGATCACCGCACGGCGGAAAGCCATGTCCTGACGCTGCACTGCCCGTTCCAGGCCCTTCAGGGGCTACGTGAAGGTGACAGCCGCGTCAGTCAGACAGCGACAGGTGGCTGATATCCGGGTTGACCGGCGCCTGCTTTGGCTTGAGTTCTTCAAGATCAGCGCCTGCCGGTGCCATGGAGAGATGACTGATATCCGGCGCCGGGGCCGCCGCCTCGCCCCGCTCCTCGGCCATATCGGCCCCTACCGGCGCAACATCGAACGGCCCGCTGAAACCGGCGCCGCCGGTGCGAATGGTGCCCACCATTTCCTGATCACTGGCGTCGTGGCTGTCGTTGCCCGGCGCCGTCGGCGCCGAGGCGGGTGGCGCGGCAGGAGCCGGCGTCGAGGGCCTGGGAGGCTCAGTGGCCGCGGCGGAGGGCACGACAGCTTCCTCACCCACCGGCACCAGTTGGCACAGGGCACCCGCCTGCTTCAGCGCCGCGCGGAATTTCATGGCAGTAGCCTGATCCGCATCGCGTTTCAGAATGACGCGCTTGCCGGAAAACAGTCCCGCCACCTTTTCTGGCGGCATGCGAAACAACTTGCCCAGGTTGGCTTCGACCGCCTCACGGGCGGCACCGCCCACAAGCTGGCCTTCGAATACGATGTGGTAGCGCGCGTCATCTGTCATGGCTGGAAGAATACTAATCAATATGGGACGCGGCAAACTCTGCCAGCGCGGCAATGGTGCGGGACGGGTTCAGCCCCAGCGCCACCGGCACCACAGCGCCGTCCATCACGAACAGGTCCGGATAGCCGAACACCTCACCCCGATAATCGACCACCCCCTGCCCGGCGGAATCGGCCATTCGGCAACCGCCCAGCGGATGCGGGGTAATCAGGTTGCGGAACCAGTTCCAGGTGGGCGGCACCGATGAGCGGCCACCGGTGGCCTCACTGAGCGCCACATGGGTGTCCACCAGCGCCTGCACCGCCTTTTCTGCGGCGCGGTAATCCCAGTCCAGACGCAACTGGTTACGACGCCAGGGCGCGTACCAGGGCCGTCCCAGGGAAAAACGGCCACCGGGTTCATCCACGGCCTGCCCGAACCAGAGCATCATCGACGACAGCGGATCACGCCGATCAATCATGCGTCGTAACACCCGCGCCAGCAGATTGCGCTCCAGCGGCGCCCGGCCCAGTAACCGGCGCTTGCGTCGACGCAGCAGGTTCGCAATCACATCCGGAAAGCCGCCGTCCTCCACCAGGAAGCGTTCGCCATCGCGACGGCCATCCAGAAAGTCGATGGCCGCCGAGATGGTCGGCCCCTGTGACGGTGAAATATCTCGCCCGGGATAAAAGGCCGGCGTCAGGAAATCACCGTTGGACAGCCAGCCCTGCCCCAGTTGCTGGCTCAGTGCAGGCAAGGTGCGGTACTGGTCACGGCAACGCAACAGCAGTTCCGTTGAACCAACGCTGCCTGCCGACAACACAACGCGGTCGGCACGCAGCGTCACATCACGACCTGCGTCAAGGTCACGGGCATGCACCACATAGCCGCCATCCTCGTGGGGGCTCAGGCAGCGCACATGATGCAATGGCCGGATGTCAGCCCCTTGCTGCTCGGCCCGGGCAAGATAGTTCAGATCAAGCGTGTTCTTCGCCTGCACCGGGCAGCCGATATCGCAGTTGCCGCAATGAACGCAGGTGCCCTGCTCGCGGCCGTGTGCATTGACCCAGCTGCGCGAATGCCGCAGATCAAAAGGTTGCTCCAGACCGTAATGCCAGTCGGGATCAAAGGTCACCGCCTGCGGCAGCACCCGGAAGCGATCACCGGCGCCAATCGCCTCGGCGGCCTCGCGCATCAGGCGTGTGCGTGGCGAAAACTGATGCGCGGGCAACGGCGCCACGCCGAGCATGGCGCCGGTGGTGGCAAAGTGCGGTGCCAGGGCCGCCCAGGTCACGGCCTCGGGCCACCCCTGATCAAAGGTTTCCGGCCGCGCCTCCAGGCTGATATTGGCGTAGATCAGCGAGCCGCCGCCAACGCCTGCCCCGGCGACAACACTCATGTCGCCGAACAGACGAAAGTCGATCCAGCCGTTGCGCCGCTCCGGCCGTCGCTCATCCCACAGCCAGTGACGGCCACTGACACTGGGGTAGTCTTTCACCGCCCAGCGGCGCCCGCGTTCCAGCACCACCACACGACGGCCCTTTTCGGCCAGCCGCAGCGCCATCACGGCACCGCCAAAACCACTGCCCACAATCAGCGTGTCGATATGTTCCATGACGAAGCCCCCGCTCCCCGATGCACCCTGTTGTGCCTCAGTTGCGGGGACTTGTCACGCGTTTTTTGTGATACAGCTCTCAGAAAGCCAGACCTCAGAACGTCAGCGTCGCCTGCGCCCACAGCTTGCGCGTATCCGTGGCGAAATCGCGCGCGTCATACTCCGCCGCCTTCACCAGCAGATGCAGCCACCGACGAGCCTGCCAGCCCGCCGAGATGTTGACCTCGCGACCGTAATCCGCGCCGCCTGTATCCGCCTCGAAACGATGCGCCGTGACACTGAGCGCCACCGGTCCCACGGGCATTCCGGCACGCACCCAGGTGTCACGCAGGCCATCGTCAGGCGTGGTCAGGAACAGATCCGTAAAGCCCTGGAAAGCATGCATCGTAGCCAATGGAGTTTGCAGCGCCACACCGGCATCGCGGTCGGCGCCGAGTTGCTCATAGCCCAGCGTCAGGCTGTAGCCCCGATGCCGCGCTCCGGCTTCGGCGCGCCAGTAGTCCGCATCATAGTCAGTGGGGTTGTCACCATGATCGCGCTGGCGCGCATACGCCAGTACCAGCGGGAAACGCCAGTCGCCCAGCTTCGCATCGCCGGACAGTTCGACACCGGTGGTCAGGCTGGACAGTGCAGGGGCATTGTCAAAATCAAGTGCGTAGGCAAACCCCACCAGCTTCACCGGCCCCACCATGCCCGACAGGTTCAGCAAATGACTGTCGCTCTCCAGCGCGGCAGGTGGTGTGCCCTGCTCCGGACCAAAGATACGACGCACCTGATCGATCCAGGCATAACGCAACGTGACGCCCCCGGGCAATGACGCAGTACTGCTCAACGCATCGAAAGTCTGCTCGTTCTGGCGCCAGCCGACGCCACCGACAAAACGCTGGTTATCCAGGTTGATACGCTGACGGCCCAGGGTAAACGCCAGCGTATCGCTGGCCTGGTAATCCAGCGCCAACTGGTTCAGGTCCGCGCCTTTCGGGTCAGCCACCACCGGGAAATCGGTGTTGCCGTTGCGGGTATTGTTGAAACGCTGCTCGGTCAGATAGCCGACATGGTCCATTTCCACGCGCAAGCGCAGGCCGGACCAGTCACCGCTGGCATAGGAAAGCCGAGTGCGAACGGTGTTGGCGTTGGCGTCCCGATCAAGCAGGTCGGGTTGGCGTACATGTTCGAACCGATAACGTACGCCGAGGGACACGTTTCCCTCCGTCAGCGCATCGACGAGTGAATCTGCTTCGACGGCATTGACGCCGCGAACCCCGGTAAGACTGACACAACACAGCACCATGGCTGCAAGCCGATAATGACGCGACATGGACATCTCCGTAGTTCCTGTTCAGGTGGATGACGATGCCTGTCCCAAAAAACAGCATGCGCGCGGTCCACCGCAGCGTGCTGTAATGGCCGACGCTATCTCGGGGCTGACATTTGCCTTGCCGGTAGTGTCGTGCCAGTGCCGGGCTTCGCTGTCGTTCAGCCCAGTAAACATCTTCCAGCGCTCCTCCTACACTTCAGCCGTGGCCTCCAGGCGATGACTGACGCGCTCCGGATCAGCCAGGGTCACCACATCACCAATCATCACCAGACAGGGTGACGGCAAATGCGCCCTCGCCGCGGCGTTCGCCATGGTCGCCAGTGTGCAACGCAGGGCGCGCTGACGCGCGGTGGTGCCTTCGCTCACCAGCGCTACCGGCGTTTCCGGCGCCAGACCGTGGCGCGTCAGTTGCTGGCTGATTTCGGCCAGCTCCGACAGCCCCATGTAACACACCAGGGTGCGATGCGGGTCGGCGGCGAGTGCGGCCCAATCGAGCGCCGGGGCGCCGTCACGACGATGCGCCGTAACCAGACAGACGCTGGCCGCATGATCGCGGTGCGTCAGCGGAATGCCGGTGCTGGCCGCGCAGCCTGCCGCCGCAGTAATACCCGGCACCACCGAAACGCGAACACCCGCCTCGCGCAGCTCTGCCATTTCCTCGCCGCCGCGCCCGAAAATGAACGGATCACCCCCCTTCAGACGCACCACCGTGCGCCCGGCCTGCGCTTCGCTGACCAGCAGCGCATTGATGTCCTGCTGCGGCACACTGTGGCGGCCACATTGCTTGCCGACATACAGCTTGCGCGTGCCCACCGCGCAATAATCCAGTAAAGCGGGCGCCACCAGGCGGTCGTAGATCACCACATCGGCCTGTTGAAGCACGCGCATACCGCGCACCGTGATCAACTCCGGATCACCGGGGCCGGCACCCACCAGAAACACTTCACCGCGCGCGCCGCGCCGGGCATCGCGGCGCGGGCGCCACCAGGCCGTCAACCTGCGGCCCGTCGGCGTATCAGCCCACGGCGTGAACAGGTAGCCTGTCAGTGTTGCCATCAGACTCGGCATCGCGTTTCTCCTTCTCGGTGGATACCAGCAGGGCACGCAGTTCCGGAATACAGGAACCGCAGCCACTCCCCGCTCGCGTACAGGCGCTGATCGCGGCCACATCGGCGCAGCCTTCATGAATGGCATCTTCGATGCATGACTGACGCACCTGATGACAACTGCATACCATCGGGCTGTTGTCACGGCGGCCGCCGGGCACGCCCGCCAGTAATTGCATGACCTCGCCGTCGCCAGCCTCCAGCGTGCGACTCAGCCAGTCTTCATCCAGATCAGGCAGCGTCGGAGCCATAACGGCGACACAGGCGGGCTTGCCATGGCGATAACCCACCAGCCGGTAATGCCCAAGCGCCTCATCCTCCATCGTGGCAAACTGCTCGATCTCAGGGCAGCGCGCCCGCAGCCATTCACTGTCTACGGCCCGCGTACCGGCGCAGCGCAACCGCGTGACACGCTCGCCGGGAATGCGGCACCAGTAATGCTGGCTGTCCGGCACGTTCACCCTGCCCCGGGTCACGATCAGTGCCTGCCAGGAGGGCCCGTAGGCGCTCAGCCGCACAGGCGTCTGCTTGAAGGCGGGCTGCCCTGACTCGGCATCGCGGATGGCGGCCACCAGCGCATCCACCCGCGCCGCACTGGCGAAGCAGTCATTCCAGTGAATCGGCATGAACACATGGCCGCGCTGCTGATCGTCGCTGGCGCGGACGGTGACCACGCAATGCGACTGCGGACTCTCGACATTCACCAATTCGCCGTCACGCAGCCCCGCCTCGGCCAGATCATCAGGATGCACCGCGACAAACGGCTCACTGGTGTGGCTCATCAGGCGTGCGGCCCGTGCGGTGCGGGTCATGGTGTGCCACTGATCGCGCAAGCGGCCGCTGTTCAGCAACAGGGGCCAGTCGCGGCTGACGGCGGCATGGGGCAGACGCGGTGCCACGGCGGCAAACCGCGCCCGACCGTCGGGATAAAAAAAGTGGCCGTCAGTAAAAAGACGCTCGGTGCCAGCGGCACCGGGATCGCCCGGACCAAGGACACTGATCGGCCACTGGACAGGTAACAGTTGGTCGTACTGAGCATCGCTGACCTGCGCCAGCGCGCCGATATCGAAGGCCCGTTCGCCGTCGTTCTCGAAGCCGGACAAGGCCGCATGCTCGCGAAAGATTGCAGCGGGATTCGGATAATCGAAGGCCTGGCCGTACCCCATGCGCTGCGCCACCTGGGTCATGATCCACCAGTCCGGGCGCGCCTCACCGGGCAGCGGCAGGAAGGCGCGCTGGCGGGAAATGCGGCGCTCGGAGTTGGTCACCGTGCCATCCTTCTCGCCCCATCCGGCAGCGGGCAAACGAATATGGGCCATGCGCAGCGTATCGGTGTCCGAAACACAATCGGAGACGATCACCGTAGGGCACTGCGCCAGCGCCGCGCGCACCAGATCGGCCTCCGGCATGGACACCACCGGATTGGTGGCCATGATCCAGATCACCTTGATACGCCCCTCGCCCACCGCACGAAACAGATCCACCGCCTTGAAACCCGGCGAACGCGCCAGACGTTCGGTCCCCCAGAAACGCGATACGCGATCGCGCGCTGCCGGATCAAAGCCCATGTGCGCCGCGAGCATGTTGGCCAGCCCACCGACTTCGCGCCCGCCCATCGCGTTGGGCTGGCCGGTAATGGAAAACGGCGCCGCACCGGGATGTCCGATACGGCCGGTGCCCAGATGACAATTGATGATGGCACTGGCCTTGTCGACGCCGGTTTCTGACTGATTGATACCTTGCGAAAACACCGTCACCGTACGCGGGCAATCACGGAACCACTGATAGAATTTTTCCACCAGGGCCTCCGGCAAGGCACAGGCCTCGGCCACAGACGCCAGATCCGGGCAGGCGGCGTCCGCCGCCGTCAGCGCCTCGCTGAAGCCGTTGGTGTGGCGGTCGATAAAGTCCTGATCCAGTGATTTCTCACGCGCCAGCCAGGCCAACAAACCGGTAAAGAGATAACCGTCCGCACCCGCCTGCAACGGCAGATGCAGATCGGCCATATCACAGGTGGCGGTGCTGCGCGGATCTATCACCACCACTTTCATGTTCGGGCGTGCTTCCCGCGCGGCCACCAGGCGCTGGTATACCACCGGGTGCGTCCAGGCCATGTTGCTGCCCACCAGAATCACCAGATCGGCCAGCTCCAGGTCCTGGTAACTGCCAGGTACCGCATCGGCGCCCAGGGTTTTCTTGTGTGCTGCCACCGCGCTGGACATGCACAGGCGCGAATTGGTGTCGATATTAGCGGCACCGATAAAGCCCTTCATCAGCTTGTTGGCGACGTAATAATCTTCCGTCAGCAATTGGCCGGACACATAAAAGCCGACAGCTTCAGGGCCGTGTGTGTCAATCGCTTCCCGCAAGCGCACCGCCACAGTATCCAGCGCCTGATCCCAGTCCACGCGACAGCCGTTGATCTCGGGGTACAACAGACGTTCGCTCAGCCCAGTGGTTTCGCCCAGCGCACTGCCCTTGACGCAAAGCCGCCCGAAGTTGGCCGGATGCGCGTCCGTCCCCTCGGCTTTCCAGGCGCCAGCATCCTGTTGCATGGTCACGCCGCAACCGACACCGCAATACGGACAGGTGGTACAGGTCTGATTCGTCTGGCTCATGCCGCCACCTCCGGAAGACGTTCGGCAAACAGAAGCTGTTCGCGCCAGGGCGAAATATCGTCACCGATACGTTCGCTGTACCAGGCGCCAGCGCTGGTGTCGCCGTACAGCACAACACCAGCCAGACGCGACCCATCCAGCCACAGGCGGCGGTAATGCCCCGCCACCGGATCACGCCAGCACAGCGTGGCATCGCCGTCGCGCTCACCGGCGGAAAACAGGGATACGCCACTGACCTTCAGGCGCGTTGCGGTATCTCGCCAGGCATAACGGCGATGCCCCATCTCTGCCAGATGCGCGGCGCACACCCGCGCCTGCTCGTACAGCGGTGCCACCAGCCCGAAGGTGCGGTGTCGATGCTCGACACACTCGCCCACGGCATAGATGGCCGGATCGAATGTCTGCAGGGTATCGTCGGTCAACACGCCCTGGCGGCAGCTGAGCCCGGCGTCTTCCGCCAGAGCGATCTCTGGCCGGATACCGATGGCCTGCACCACCAGATCAGCGGGCAGCGTCTCACCGTCGGCCAGCGTGACCGCGCGCACGCGACCGTCTTCCCGGCGCCCGAGAAACGCACTGGTGCGGGCATTCAGTCTCAGCTGCAGTCCACGACGGGTCAGATCCCGGGCCAGCAACTCACTGGCTTCTGCGTCCAGCTGCCGGTTCAGCAGCCCCGGGCCGGAATGCACCAGTGTCACCGCCACACCGCGACGCCGCAGCCCCTCGGCTGCCTCGATGCCAAGAAAGCCGCCACCGATCACCACCGCCGCCCGTACCTCACGGCTGGCCTGGATCAGTGCGCGGGTATCCTGCAAATCACGGAAGGTCATGATCCCATCCAGCTCACCGCCTTCACAGCCCAGACGGCGTGGACGTGAACCCGTGGCCAGCACCAGTCGGTGATACGGCAGTACCTCTCCGCTCGCGGTGATCACCTGGCGACGGCGGCGCTCGATGCGCACCGCCGGATCTGCCGTAATCAGACGAATACCATGGCGCTGATACCAGTCGCTGTCGTGGGTCACCACCGAGGCTTCATTCTGTTCGCCACTGAGCACCGGCGACAGCAACACCCGGTTATAGCCCGGGGCGGCTTCGGCGCTTACCACCGTGATGGCATAACGCTCCGGCGCCAGAGCAAGCAGCTCTTCCAGCAGGCGCGTGGCCGCCATACCGTTGCCGATAATCACCAGGGGCGATTTCATGGGCGCAGTCACCGACATCAGGCCGCAGCCGGTTGGGCCGCGATCAGAATGCGGCCGTCGCGCACCGTCACCGGCCATACCGGCACCGACACGCTCATGTCTTCCAGGCAGATACCGGTGTGCAGGCAGAAGTGCTGCTTGTACACCGGCGAAGCCACCACCAGCTTGCCGCCGATATCACCCACGATACCACGCGCCAGCACATTGGCATCACTGAACGGATCATAGTTACCCAGGGCAAAAAAGCCGTCATCGGTATGGAACACGGCCACCTGCATACCGCTGACCCGTGCGGCGGCACCCGTGCCGCGCACGATATCGGTGGCCGCACAGATATCTTCCCAACCCACCACATTTGCCTTGATATTCATGCCGGCTCTCCTTTTTTCTCTTCCGGACGCGCGGGGCGTTTCTGGCCGCGTTCGCGCACATACACAATGTGCTCATCCGGGGTGTCATCGTTGACGAAGGCATTGAAACGCTTCACCGCTTCGGCATCCTCAACGGTGCGCTTCCACTCGCAGACATAGGTGTCGACTACTGCCTGCATCTGGGTTTCCAGTTCCTCAGCGATGCCCAGGGAATCGTGAATAATCACGTCCTGCAGGTATTCGAGGCCGCCTTCCAGGTTGTCGCGCCATACCGACGTGCGCTGCAGGCGATCCGCTGTCTGGATGTAGAACATCAGGAACCGGTCGATATAACGGATCAGTGTCTGGTCATCCAGATCGCTGGCAAACAGTTCGGCGTGACGTGGCCGCATACCCCCGTTCCCGCAGACATACAGGTTCCAGCCTTTTTCGGTAGCAATCACCCCGACATCCTTGCTCTGTGCTTCCGCGCACTCCCGTGTGCAACCGGAGACTGCCATCTTCAGCTTGTGCGGCGAGCGCAGGCCGCGATAACGCTGCTCGACAAAGATCGCCATGGCCACCGAGTCCTGCACCCCGTAGCGGCACCAGGTGCTGCCGACGCAGGACTTCACCGTGCGCAGGGATTTGCCGTAGGCATGGCCGGACTCGAAACCGGCTTCGATCAATTCACCCCAGATCAGCGGCAGCTGCTCGACACGCGCGCCGAACATATCGATGCGCTGGCCGCCGGTGATCTTCGTATAGAGGTCATATTTCTGCGCCACTTCACCGATGACGATCAGTTTCTGCGGGGTAATTTCGCCACCCGGGACACGTGGCACCACCGAGTAGGTGCCGTCCTTCTGCAGGTTGGCGAGGAAATAATCGTTGGTGTCCTGAAGGCCGGCGTGCTCCGGCTTCAGCAGGAACTCGTTCCAGCAGGAGGCGAGAATCGACGCCACCGTTGGCTTGCACAGGTCGCAACCCCGGCCCTGGCCGAACTGCGCCAGCAGTTCATCGAAGGTACGAATGCCGTGCACCCGCACCAGGTGATACAACTCCTGACGGCTGTAGGCAAAGTGTTCGCAAACGTGGTTGTTGACCTCAATGCCCTGACGCACCAGTTCTGCATCGAGCACCTGTTTCACCAGGGCCGCACAACCACCACAGGTGGACGCGGCCTTGGTTTCGCTTTTCAATCCACCGACCGTAGTGCAACCCGACGCGATGGCACCACACAGGTCGCCCTTGCTGACGTTGTTGCACGAACAGATCTGTGCCGTGTCCGGCAGCGCATCCACACCCAGTGCGGGCTTGTCTGCCCCTGCGGGCAGGATCAGGGATGCGGCCTGCTCCGGCAACTTCATATCGTTCAGGCAGTATTGCAACAGCATGCCGTAATCGGCCGTGTCGCCAACCAGCACCGCGCCCAGCAGTTTCTTGCCGCTTTCATCGATAACCAGCTTCTTGTAGATACCTGCAGGGCCGTCTTCAAACACACAACTTGTAGCCCCGGGCGTCATGCCATGGGCGTCGCCGATGGAGCCGACTTCCACCCCGAGCAGCTTCAGTTTGGTGCTCATGTCGGCGCCTTCAAAGCCACGTGCCGTGTCGCCGGTCAGATGCGCCGCGCAGATACGCGCCATTTCATAACCCGGTGCCACCAGCCCGTAAATGCGGCCTGACCACAGCGCCACCTCGCCGATGGCGAAGATGGACGGATCCGAGGTGCAACAACGGTTATCGATCACCACGCCGCCGCGCTCACCCACCTCGAGCCCTGCTTCCCGCGCCAGCGCATCGGCGGGACGAATCCCGGCAGAGAACAGCACCATGTCGGTGTCCAGGCTTTCGCCGTCGGCGAATTCCAGCCGGTAACGGCACGCGTCGCCCGCCACAATCTGCTGCGTTGCCTTGCTGGTATGCACCTGAACACCCAGCGCCTCGATCTTGCGGCGCAGCAAACGAGCGCCGCCCTCATCCAGCTGTACCGCCATCAGGCGTGGCGCGAACTCCACCACATGGGTGTCCAGCCCCAGGTCCTTGAGCGCCTTGGCCGCTTCCAGACCGAGCAGACCACCGCCGATCACCACACCGCGTTTGGACTCGGCGGCGCTGTCACGGATCGCTTCGAGGTCCTCTATGGTGCGGTATACCAGGCAGTGCGGTTGATCATTGCCCGGAATCGGCGGCACGAACGGATAAGAACCGGTGGCCAGCACCAGCTTGTCATAGGGCAAGGTATCGCCGTTGCTGCTGACCACCGTGCCGGCTTCGCGGTCAATGCGCTCTACTCGCTCACCCAGGCGCAGGGTGATGCCATGCTCATCAAAGAACGCCGTGGTCGTGAGCGCCAGATCCTCGGTGGTCGAGCCGCTGAACCAGCTGCTCAACTGCACGCGGTCATAGGCCGGGCGCGGCTCCTCGCAGAACACCGTAATGTTGTAGCCGTGATCCACGGCCACCAGCGCCTCCAGCAGGCTTTGCCCGACCATGCCATTACCAATAATCACCAGTTCGGGTCTGCTCATGAAAGCAACACTCCTTACACCTGTCCGGCCTTACACAAGGCACAAAAAAAAGGCGCCCACCACCCGGACTGACCGGGTCGTGAGCGCCTTTGCTCGCTATGTGGAGAAACAGAAATCGTGAGTACCCGGGGCTCGCCATTGAGCCGGACGCGGTACTCTCCCTGTGAACAGCAAGAGTTGTGCCAGCTTGATATCGTCCTGGCATGCCAACGGGCCTGGCGCCTTCACAGCACTGCGATAGCAGTGTTTCATGCGGCAGCGCCTCATCCCTCGGGGCTACATGAGGACTCGGAAGATACCTGGCGTCTTGCCTCAGACTTGTGCATGACGCACCACAACAAGGCACGCCCAGGACCTGCCGGAGACGGCCTCGTCGGCGTCTTTACCACAAACCCCGCAGAAACAGTCATGCACAGATATGTGGCATGCATCGTGCATCATTCTGGACGGCGCGCTGCAATGGTGCTGCGCGCCACGAATCCATCCCGGGCAACGGCGCCCACCCACCCGGCTTCTGGCCGGGCAGGTCTGCGGCCGCCATGCCCGTTATTCAGCGCGCCCAGACGGGTGGCCCCTGTCCTCGATATCCGCGAGTACGGAGATTTCATGGCTACACAGCACGCGCGACTGAATCTGCTGAACCTGCACGAGCCTCGCATCCGCCTGCTACATCTGAGCTGGATGGCGTTCTTCGTCAGCTTTGTGGTGTGGTTTTCCCACGCCCCGCTGATGGGCGAGATTCGCGAGGTTTTCGACCTGACAAGCGATCAGGTCAAGGCCCTGCTTATTCTCAACGTCGCCCTGACGATTCCGGCCCGCGTGGTCATCGGCTCGCTGGTGGACCGCTTTGGACCGCGCCGCGTGTTTGGTGGCCTGCTGATCACCGCGGCCCTGCCCTGCTGGGCCTTCGCCCTGTCCACCACCTATGAGCAGCTCGCGGTCACACGTTTGCTGCTTGGCTTTGTCGGCGCCGGGTTTGTGGTCGGTATCCGTCTGATCAGTGAATGGTTCCCGGCTCGCGAGGTCGGTCTGGCCGAGGGCGTTTACGGCGGCTGGGGCAACTTCGGTTCTGCTGCGGCTGCCATGACGTTGCCGACGCTGGCAGTCATGTTCGGCGGCGAAAACGGCTGGCGCTGGGCCATTGCCTGCACCGGGCTGCTGTCCTCCATATACGGGGTCATTTTTCTGTGGCGCGCCCGCAATACGCCCGCCGGTGCGTCCTATTTCCGCCCGCGCAAGGCGTCCGCGCTGGAGGTCAGCAGTCGCCGGGATCTTTATCTGTACATGGCCATGTGCGTGCCCCTGTACAGTGCGCTGCTGGTGATCGTCTGGCGCCTGGGTCCGGGCCAGCTGGGTCTGTATGGGCTGAATGCCCAACTCGCATTGATCGCCATCATCCTGAGCCTGGCCATCGTCCAGCTCTGGCAGATCTGGCGCGTCAATCATGCGCGTCTGCGTGAGGGTGTGCCCAAACACGACCGCTATCGCTTCCGTCAGGTCGCTATTCTCGATCTGGCCTATATGGTGACTTTCGGTTCGGAACTGGCGGTGGTCTCGATGCTGCCGCTGTTCTTTATCGACACCTTTGCCCTGAGCGCCGTCACCGCCGGGGTGCTGGCATCCGGCTTTGCGTTCATGAATCTTGTGGCACGCCCGGGCGGCGGCTGGTTATCTGACCGTTTCGGCCGCAAACGTTCGCTGAGCATCCTGCTGTGCGGCCTGATGCTCGGCTACGGCCTGATGAGCCAGATCGGCAGTAGCTGGCCACTGATCCTGGCCGTGATGGCCACCATGTGTTGCTCGTTCTTCGTTCAGGCCGGTGAAGGCGCTGTGTTCGCGACCGTGCCACTGATCAAGCGCCGACTCACCGGACAGATTTCCGGCATGGTCGGTGCATACGGTAATGCCGGGGCGGTCTGCTTCCTGACGGCGCTGACCTTTGTTGATCCATCGATCTTCTTCCTGGTCATCGCCGGATGCGCCGCCGTCACCCTGGCAGCGGTCCAGTGGCTGGACGAGCCACGCGGTCATATTGCCGAGGTGGACGAAGACGGCCAGGTTCAATTGATCGAGGTCAGCTGATGACAAGCATGCCGAACATGCCCGAAAGCAGCCTGCGCGTGCGCGTGGGCCAGTGCAGCGAATGCGGCGTCAAGCCACACAATCAGGATGCCGTGGCGGTACGATTGCCAGCGGGCGAGCCGCTGCGGACCAAGGGCCTGGTGGCCGCACTGGCGGACGGGCTCAGTTCGGCTGAAGCCGGTCGCGAAGCCGCAGAGGCCTGCGTGCTTGGCTTTATCAACGATTATTACGCGACGCCGTCGTTATGGAGTGTCCCGCGCTCAGCGCAGCGCGTGCTGGAAGCGCTCAATCGCTGGTTATGTCGGCGCACCCTGGCGGGTGAAGACCACCTGTGCACCCTGTCGGTGCTGATCCTGCGCTCACGCGTCGCGCATCTCTTTCAGGTCGGCGACTCTCGAATCTGGCGCCTTCGCGACCGGCAACTGGAATGCCTGACGGAAGACCACAGCCGTCAGGCCGGAGGGCGACGCTTGCTGACCCGTGCCATGGGCGGCGACACGCGGCTGGACGTCGATTACCGGCGCTGTGATCTCCAGCAGGGCGATCTGTTCCTGCTGACCAGTGATGGTGTGCATGATGCTCTGCCCTGGCCAGTCATGGAGGACACCCTCCTCGGCTCGGAAAACCC
>PNLU01000060.1 GCA_013823245.1 Alcanivorax sp. | reverse complement strand
GGCTGCAATCCAGGCACCGAGATTCACCGGCTCGCCCAGTCGATCGCGGAGGCCATCGGCATTGCTACGTAATGCCTTGAGCTTCGCGGCCGTAAGCGGCGTATCAGTATAGATCAACTGCACGGTATCCGTGCTGCCTTCCTGATAGGGCAAGGCGAGGTATGCGCGATACCCGCTATCTCGTGTTAATCGCCCGGTGCGCTTGCCGACTTTCAGTCGGCAGAATGGTGCATCCCCGGCCTGCGGGTCGTACTTGAAGGCGTAGATCTCATCCTCATGATTCGCGTCATACACATAGATGTATGCTGTTTCTGCACGCAAGGGTGCGAGATGATAGGCCGTCTGCTCCAGCGCAGGGAATCCTCGATGCAGGTTGGGGTGATCATAGGCATAACCACCTTCCTCTGATGCCTGCACTGAATAACGCGCCGGATACAGCGGAATACATTCTTCTGCCTCTGCGCCCACCAGCGGCTCGAGCATATCGAAGGGCAGCGATCTGTCGGGATGACGAACCAGGGGCTGCTCAACACGGGCGCTGCGCCCCGGATTGATCTCCAGATTTCCATTAAGCGTTACTGGCACGACTGTTCTCCTTGTACGCCAGACATCATCTCAGCAACTCGACCATCAGGTATTCACAATGCTGATGCGGCCACCAAAAATGCGTATCTTGCCGTCGGCTTTTATCGTGATGCCTCCACCACCCTGGCAAAAGGTAATATCGCCTTTGCCGCCACCGCTGAATGTCATGGCATGGCCCGCCTGCATATAAAAATCCTTGGCCGCCCGAACCTTGAGGTGCGCTCCTGCCACGGCACTGGCATTTCTTGCGCTTCTGATCGCCAACGGCATTTCGCTGAATAGCGAAATTCGGTTCTCTGCAGCCACTGACAGATCCTTCGCAGCATTGGCTTCTGCGTCATTCGCTGCCTGCCAATGCTGCGACCCATCTTCCGTCAGATAGTAAGCATGCTCTGCCACCTGGGTACGCTGCCCTCCCTGGATAATGCTCTCTGCTGAGGCGCCCACCCGAATATGCTGGCTCTGACCGGCACGCATGACCAAGGCTCCATACTGGCAGGCCAACTTTACCAGCGGACTCTGGTGTTCCGCGTTGAGATTCATCACGCATTGACCTTCCGGGGTGTGCAGGGTGATCTGTTCTGCATGCTTGTGGTCATCAAGATTCAGGTGATGCCCGGCCGGTGTGAGAAGCCGGTATTGACTACGGTTATCGCTGACACAAGGGCCGACCTGGTCACTGGCTGGCAGGTAGCCGAGGATAAAGGGCTGACTGAAGTCATTGTTGAGCAGTGACACCAGCACCTCCGAGCCGTTTCGCAAGGCCCAGTCCCAGCCACTGGGGTTGCCGTTTTCATCCGCAGCACCGCTATGCGGCTGTAGCTGACGCAGCGGGGGGCTGGCGTCCCCCGTCTCGCTGGTGTCCTGGTCCAGATGCAGACGCGCTCTGCGGCGGCCGAGGCCATCGAGTTCCGAGTAAACGCCCGTGGATTCCACCCGGGCGGGGAAGACTTCTGGCAGATCTGGCCTGGGGGGAACCACCGGCCGCCACGACTGACCAACGGGCTTCAGCTGGGCCTCCCACAGCAGTGCCTGAGCGCCAATACCAAGGTGATTGTCCGGCTCGCCGTAGCGCAACGTCGCGCTCTCCACCAGGCAGGTGCCCACGCCCTGAACATCCAGTAGCTGGCCCGGCGCCAGATCGGCAACCGGGCCGCTAACGCTTACGCCATGGCGGCAGCCTTGCCAGTATTCCAGCCGGAGGCTCGCGCGGCGCCGGGCTGCAGCGGCATCGGGGTGCCCTCCCAGGTACAGGGTTTCCTGTAAAGTCTCGGCTGCCTGCGGCGCTCCCACAGCAATGGCGGGCGGATGACCTTCAGTGGGATTGCGCTGGATATGCGCAACAATTCGTTGTGGCACTTGCTTGTACCAGGCGTGCACGGTGGTCAGAACACCGATTTGTTGCTGCCCAATTTGCTGGACACCACCGCTATCGCGGATTACGGCAATCGCTCGCCGGCCCGCTGCGTCCACCGCCGTCGGCCGGTCAAAGAGCACCACGGTTTCGCCATGTTCGTTGCTGGTGCTGTAAAAGCCGATGCCCTCTTCGGCCAGCAGCCGTTGCAGCCAGTCCAGATCCGTCTCACCGCCCTGCAATAACCAGCTATGCACCGGGTAGTCCATGCTCAGGCGGTTATCCACCGCAATCTGGTATTCGTTCAGCAATGCGGTAATCAGTTCAGGGGTACGTTGCTGCTGAACCAGACGCCAGCGTTGCTGCTGCGCCAGGCGCGATAGCCCTGCTTGCAGCTCAAACACGAAATGCCCTTGCCGGGCATCCGGCAGATCGTCCTGATAATCCACACGAGTAATCAGACCGCGCACCGTGCGGCTGAGGCCATCGCCGCCGATGACCTCAAGTTCGGCCTGCTTACCCAGAAGCGCCAAGCTATCCAGATCATGCGACGCCGCACAGTGTATTCGCCAGCGTGATACCTGATTCAGACCCTCCCGAGCCTGCACTGCATGGCTCTGGAGCGGTAGGCCGTCCACCTGAAAGTGAATGCGTGTCCTGGATGCTATGCCTTCCATGGTAGACTCTCCTCAGCTGATCAGTTGTTGCCGATTTGCTGGCCATCAACTTTGATGACGTCACCCGACAGCTCGATATTGGCGGACTGAATAATCACGTCACCCGAAGCGGTAATCTCGATCACCCCACCACCCTGGCCAATGCGCATCGGCCCATTGCCGCCACCGATAAAAGTCATCGCACCATCAGCCTCTACGGTTAAATCTCCGGATGGAGCCCTGATAGAAGCATTGCCGTCAGGAATATCCAGCGAGAAATCATCACCGCTTTCAATCAGCATATCTGCGCCTGATCGGATGCTTGCACTTCCTTCATCCGCCGATAACTTAAGATCCCGCCGGGCATGAAACACGATATCCTCGCCAGCCTGAAGCTGCACGTTACCTTCCTGTGTCAGCAGCTCCATATTCTCTTTGACGGTAACTTTCTTGTCGGCGCCCACCGTTTCGTTCTGGCTGCCTCCCACTTCAGTGGTCATATTCCCGCCCGCTACAAGCTGCATATCCCCTTCGACCGTTTCCAGCGTCACCTGATGCCCGCTGTCCGCAGCATCCAGGCTCAAGCGGTTCTGCCTGTCTGCGGTAAACAGTTCGATGCGCCGTTCGCCAGCTCGATCTTCCATCAGCAGTTCGTTGCCACCACGCGTGCGCAGGATATTCTGGCTGGGGTTCTGGCTGGTGACCGGGCTCGGGGTTTCGGGATTGCTCAGCGCGCCAACGATAAACGGCCGGTCCACATCGCCATTGAGCCAGGAAATGGCGACTTCGGTGCCCGCGTGCAAGGGGAGATGCAGACCACTGTTCGCGCCCCCGTAAGGTTGCATCATCGGCAACGGCGGGCTGGCCTCGCCTTCCGGGCAGCCGCTCTGGTCAAAGGGCAGACGCACACGATAGCGCCCCTGATCGTCCAGATAGGCGTAGTCGCCGCCATCCCCCTCTACGCGGGCATGTAACTGACCATGCACTGGCGCGCGCTGCCATGCCGCATCACTGCGCCACGGCAGTGAAGATGGCACCAGTGTGAGTTCATTCAGAAGTCCGGGGCGGTCGCTGTTCTGACCAAAGGCATGCCCGGCACGCTGATCGCCCTGTATCCGACTGGCCACTACCAGCCAGGGCCCCTCGTAACGCGGGTGGTTCCCCAGCAACAGTTGCATACCAGGCTGCAACAACGGTGAATCACACACCAGTCGCAAAGACTGACGGCGCGCGTCCAGGGCCTGTGCCCGGATTTGAGCCAGCCTCTCTGCATCTTCGCCATCTTCACTTCCAGGCCCCCAATACTCCATGACGCCTTCACCGGCACCCTGGCACGAAGCCTGTCCGTGCGGTAACCGCTGTGGCGTCTGGGAATTGTAGTCACGCAATGCCACGTCTTTGCTGAGCCATTGCTGGCAGGCGTTCACCTGAATGACTTTTTCATGGTCGCCACCCTGGCCGCTTTCCCGATGATAATCCAGACGCACGGTCCCGAGTGCATCCTGCATGGACTGGCTGTTATCGCGAAAAACGAACAAAGAGCCCTTTTGCTCATACTTCACGGTGTAGAAAACACCTTCGCGGGCCAGCAAGCGTTGCATGAAGGCATAATCGGATTCTTCATACTGCACCACCAGCTCACGTACCGGGTGCGTCTCTTCCAGCGCGATATCCAGACTGTCAGCAGGCACGCCGGCGCCTTCCATGACTGCGGTGATGATGTCTTCAATGCTTCGTTCCAGAAAGACCCTGTTGTGCCGCTGAAGCCTGAGGGCAGACATGGGGGATTCCAGCGTCAGCCTCATGCGGCTACCTTCAGGGCTATCAGGCAAACCGACCACCTCGGCTACCGTGAGCGCGTGCATGCTGTCGCCGCCAGTGCGTGACACCAGCCGCAGGCGGGCACTTTTACCGATCCACTGCTCGATATCTGCAGCCACACGCACCAGCACGTCCACGGTCACGGCGCCGCAGGCAGACAAAGCCAGTCCATCACTCTGAAATGACTCAACAGCCAATGCGTGCTCTTTCAGGCCGCCGATTTCGACAAAAAAGTGCGGCTGCTGCGCTGACGTTATCTGATCTGCAGCCTCAACCGCTTTCTTCGCTAGCGTTCTCGCATCCATGTCACTCTCCTTATCCTCAGGCGCGCAGTTGCTCCGGCGCCTCGGTATCCGCGAAAACGGCGCTCAGATGGCCATTCTCATCCAGCTCCAGGGTCAGCAGGTCTGGCATGTCGTCCTCGGCCATGTAGGCGAGCAGTTGCTGGGCCAGGCCGGGCATCAGTTGTTGTTCGATCACCGACTCCACCTGGCGCGCACCGCTTTCTGCCACTTCGCAGCGGGCGGCGACGTGGCGCACCACGGCATCGTCCACCCGCAGGGTGATGCCGTGAGCATCACGCAGGCGCTCGGCGACGGCTTCCAGTCGCAGCATGACCACGGCGTCCAGGGTGTCGCGGTCCAGGGGGCGATAGGGAATCACCTGCATGCGGGCCAGCAAGGCGGCGGCGAAATGGCGCCGCAGGTCGGGCTCGATGGCGTCCACCAGTTCGCGGTCGGTGGGGGGTGTCCAGGCCTGCTCAGGCGTGGCCGGATCGGCGTCAGCCGTCTCGTCCTCCGGTGGCAGGGCCAGCCGTTGCAACGTGTCGCTGCCGAGGTTCGAGGTCATCAGGATCACGGTGTTGCGGAAGTCGATTTCGCGGCCTTCGCCGTCGCGCAGTACGCCGCGATCAAACACCTGGTAGAACAGGTTCATGACATCGGGATGCGCCTTTTCCACTTCATCCAGCAGCACCACCGAATAAGGACGCTGGCGCACGGCTTCGGTCAGTACGCCGCCTTCGCCGTAGCCGACATAACCGGGCGGGCTTCCCTTGAGCTGCGACACGGTATGGGCTTCCTGGTATTCGCTCATGTTGATACTCACCAGGAAGCGTTCACCGCCAAACAGTTCGTCAGCCAGGGCGCGGGCGCTCTCGGTCTTGCCGACGCCGCTGGGGCCGGCCAGCAGGAAAACGCCGAGGGGGCTTTCCTGTTTGCGCAGGCCCGCCTTGGCGGCGCGCAAGGTGCGGGCCATGGCGGCCAGGGCACTGTCCTGGCCGACCACACGCCCGGCCAGGCGTGATTCCAGGCTGGCCAGTGCCTGCACTTCGTCGCGCACCATGCGGCCCAGGGGAATGCCGGTCCAGTCGGCAATCACGCCCGCCACGGTGGCGGCATTAACTTCGGGGTGCACCAGGGGGGCATTGCCTTGTACGGCGTGCAAGGCGGCGCGGCGTTCGCGGCTGCCGTCCAGGGCGGCAACCAGTTCGCGCTCCTGATCCCAGCGGCCACGTGTGGCGTCCATGCGCTCGGCGGCCTGGGCGAGCTCATGCTGCAGCTGGCCACGCAGACGCTCGTTCACGGTGATGCCGTGGCGGGCATCTTCGTCCAGCGCGCTCAGGCGGCGGGTGAAATAATCCTGCTGCTCGGCGTCCTGCTCCAGATCGCGGGGCCGGGTGGCCTGGCTCAGGCGCACACGGGCGGCGGCGGTGTCGAGCACATCAATGGCCTTGTCCGGCAACTGGCGCCCGGCAATGTAGCGCTGTGACAGTCGCACGGCGGCTTCCAGCGCGGCATCGGTCAACAGCACACCGTGGTGGCGCGCGTAGGTCTGCTTGAGGCCACTGAGCATCAGCAGGGCGCGATCGGTATCCGGTTCATCAACGCTGACACGCTGGAAGCGACGATCCAGCGCGGCATCACGTTCGAAGTAGCGTTTGTACTCCGACCAGGTGGTGGCGGCGATGGTGCGCATGCCGCCGCGTGCCAAAGCGGGTTTGAGCAGATTGGCGGCGTCGTTCTGGCCGGCTTCGCCGCCCGCGCCAATCAGCGTATGTGCTTCATCAATAAACAGGATGACAGGCTGGGGGGCATTGCGGATTTCATGGATGACCTGCTTGAGGCGACGCTCGAACTCTCCTTTTACGCTGGCACCGGCCTGCAGCTGACCGATGTCCAGGCCGAGAATGCGTACCTCTTTCAGCGCGTCCGGCACACTGCCCTCGGCAATGCACAGGGCCAGACCTTCCACCACGGCGGTCTTGCCGACGCCGGGCTCACCAACCAGGATGGGATTGTTCTTGCGGCGGCGGCAGAGGATATCGATGGCCATGCGGATCTCATCGCCCCGGCCCAGCACCGGGTCCAGACGCCCCTCGCGGGCGTCGGCGGTGAAGTCCTGGCAGAACTGCTGCAGGGCTTCTTCCTTGCCCCCGGACGGTGGCAGACCAGACGCTGCGCCGGGGGCGACCTCGGGCGTGGCGCCTGCCACCTCTACAGAGCCGCGCGTCAGCGCAGCATGCTGTTCACGCAAGGCCTCCAGCGAAATTCCTTGCAGGGCCGTGCAGGCGGGTTCGCCCATGCGCGGCAACAGTTCCAGCAGGGCATCGAGCAAGGCTACGCTGCGAATCTTTTCTGCTCCATAGTGCAGGCTGCTGGCCAGCCAGGCCTGCTCCAGCCATTGCACCAGACGGGCCGAAAATACCGGCCGGTCGGGGTTGGCGGTGCGCAAACGGGACAGCGCCTGCATCTGCTCGTCAAACAAGGCCCCGGCATCCGCACCGGTATGCGCCATCACCTGTTGCAGGTCATTGCGCAGGTCGCTGTCCAGCAATTTGACCAGCAGGTGTTCAATGCGGACTTCGTAGTCGCTACGGGCGGCCGCCATCACAGCGGCATTTTCCAGTGCACGTGCGCAGGTGTCGTTCAGTTTTTCCAGCAGACGGCGCATGTTTCCGGCATGCATGGTCAATCTCCTTTTGCAGTGTCCGTCATCGTCATGCGAATCAGGTATTCGTCATTGAGGCGCTCGCCCAGCCAGCAGGACCAGCCCAGATGAAGTTCATCCACCCCCAGGCCTTGATGGGCCTGCATTCTGGTATTCGGGCGCACGCGCAGATGCAGTTCAAAGCTGGTGCCTGCGGGCAAATAATCACGCACCCGCGCACACAGATGCGCATGCTCGGCATGGCCGGGCAGCAGTGCGCGGGCGCTGGCGGCATCCATGGGCCCCAGGCGCACGGCAATGGGCCCGTTGGCGGTCCAGGCTCGGCCACCCAGTACGGTGTTGTCGCCCAGGGTGCAGCTGGCTGCGCCCAACACGCAGGCTTCGCCGAGCGCTTCCCAGGTCGGGCGGCCATCTTCCACCGTCACCGGCACTTCGCCCATGTCGTCCTGCAGCAGTGCGCGCAAACCATTGGCGGTGCGCACCCGGCCCACGGGGAAGCGGCGGCGACCGGGTTGCGCGCCCAGTTGCCCGGACAACGCGCTGGCTGTGCCGGTAAACCCTGTGGGCAAACGCCCGGCGGCGGGACGGCTGATCTGCAAGGCGCGGTACATCAGCACATAGAAGCGTTGGTTGAAGATGTTGAGAAAGGTGCGCATGCGCGCCGCGTCATCGTCTTCTGCGGTGGTGCGGTCGAGCAGGTAATGCGGCACCGGCGCATCCACGCCATACAGGCCAAGAAAGCCGAGTAACAGGGTCAGCCGCTCGGCGTCGTGTCGGCAGCCACGAATATCCGCCGCCGGAAACACCAGGTCTTCGCTGGGCTGCAGCCGCACGCGCGCATCCAGCCCCTGGCCGAAGGTTGCTCCCTGGCTGTCGCTGGCTTCGAGCAGCTCCATCGCCTGCACGAAGTCAAAACCCTGTGGGTGCCGCAGCAGATCGTTGATCAGATCGGCGCTGCGCAGCCCGAGCGTGGCGCCCATGCAAACTCCTTCTGACCTGGCTGGCAGACAATGCGCAGCTCGACACTTTCGTTAATCGCCGCGCTGGCACTCAGCACGCGATGCATGACACAACCGAACAGATAAATGTCCGCCTGCGACAGAAAATCCTGTTCGGCAATATTCAGGGTCACGGCAATGCCGCGATACAACATGCCGCCGAGCATGCGCGTGACCGGGGCCACCTCGACATCCTGCAAGGCCTGCCGACGGCGCCGGTGTTCTTCCCGGTCCGTGCGATCCAGCACGCCCAACAGCGTGCTCATGCCGTCACGACTGGCCAGCCCGCTGGCTGGCATCTGCATCAGGGCCTGCAAGCGCCAGCGATATTCCGCCTGCGGCGGTGCGGGCAGGTAACTGCCGGGGCGCATCAAGTTGGTCACGGTGACGCCCGAGGGAATTCCGTCACCCGGCACGGTTACCTGATTCTCGGTCAGATAACGACGCGGCAGGTGCCCATCGCTGACAATCACACTGGCCGACAGGCTCTGTGCGGAAACCAGCGCAGGGCCGGACAAACTGATAAAGGGTTGCGGCGTGGCCAGCCCCAGATCGCGATAGGTCAGGCGATAACAATGATCGCCCTGTTCCGGCGTCAGCGCCTGATAAAACGGCACATAGGTCTGGGTGCGGGCGCTGCGCTGCTCGCGACCGATCAGGCTCTCGATCTGGTGCAGCACGACCGTATCCGGTCGTTGCCGGTCGGGCAGGAAGCGGTACTCGGCCTTGCGCTGGTCCACTTCCAGTGGATCAGCGTCCATACGGTACAGGTTCACCGCAGGCACACAGTTCAGGCGCAAGTGATCGGCACGCAGGGCATGCTCGGCGGGCAGCCGCACCGCCGTGGGCACTGTCAGCGTAATGCGCCGGGTCTTGTCCGGCAGCGTCAGGGTGTCGAGACCGCGCAGGCGCACAAACAGAAAACGCGCCTGCCAGGCAAAGTAATCCTGCAAACGGTCCAGGCCCGGATGCCCGCGATGGCAAAGCAGCCCGGGCATGTCGATCTCGTCGAGTCCTGGTGCGCTCAGGGCATCGCTGCCAAGACGCCCTATCTGCTGGCCGTCTTCCGTCGACACCCGGATCTCAGCGGGGCGCTCCGTCAGCCCCTGAAATAACGCCAGGGCCAGCGCCAGATCCGCATGCAGATAGATATCCAGTTCTGCGGGCAGCCGTTCGGCCAGTTCACCACCACCGCGACTGACCAGAGTCAGCGCAAGGGTAGTTCCACCATCCGCTGTCTCCGTGGCCTTGACGTCGCTCAGTGTCAGCGGATGCACATGCAGATCGGTAAGCGTGGTGAAATGACAGCGCTGCCGCTGCTCGCCCACCGGCGCACTGCTGACACGACTGCCCGCAGCGATAAACTTGCTGCTCTGGGCATGCGCGTCAGGGGTAAAGGAGAGAATGGTACCGCTCGGGTAACCCCGCAGTTGCCCCGGGCACATCTGCTCCAGCAATTGTTCACTGACAGCGACTTCGCTGTCATCGATGCGGGCACGAATCTGTGCCGCCATGAACGCCATGCCTTCCAGCAGGCGCTCTACATAAGGGTCCCGATCACGGACTTCGGTCAGATTGAGCATCCGCGCCTGTTCGGGGTGGGCACGGGCAAAATCGGCTGCCGCATCATGCAGCAGCCGCATTTCGGATTCAAAATACTCGCGCATTGGCCACTCCCTGGCGCACTTCAGCACCGCCATCGCTTTGCAGAAACGTGCGGAAGCGGGCCAGTTCGCCGTTTTCTACCACGCCGGTAACTTCCAGTTGCACCACGCATTCGCGCGTTTCAGAGACCCGGGCCGCCACTTGCACATGCTGCAGTCTCGGCTCGAACCGCGTGATCGCATCGCGCACCAGGCGAATCAGTGCATCCAGCGAGTAGGGCAGGCCGTCATACAGGGTCGGCAGATCCGGCAAACCGTATTCGGGCAGATGCGGCAGCGCATCATGGCGTGCGTTCAGCAATCGGCGCAGGTGATCATGAATGCTGCGCAGACGCGCCTCGCGGCCTTCCAGGCTGGCGACCGGCGTGCCGTCAGCAAAGCGGCCGTGCAACACTTCAAACAGAGCAGCAGTCATGGGATATCCCGTCGGTCAGACAGAAGGGCGAGGCAAGCCCCGCCCCGCCAGGCTTATCGGCCCTCGGTCCAGGAGTCCGAGAATTCGATGTTGCCGTCGACATAGGTCCAGGTCACCCCTGCATAGCGGGCCGAAACCTGCTCCAGGTGCGGATAGCTTTCCTTGTCGACATCCTTGACGTTGTGCATCACCGGCTTGACCGAGGTGATCTTCACGTCTTTCAGCGTGTGCCGGAAATATTCCTTTTCCGTGCCGGTGTCGTCGATGCGGTACCAGCGCAGCACCAGCTCCTTGAGGGTCTGACCATTGCTGCACGCCTTGTACAGATACGGTGAAGCACTGTCGAACGCCTTGGTAAAGACGAACGGTTCATGCTTGCGTGTACCGGTCAGCGCGCCAGTATCCCCATCGGTGGGGATACGCAGCTCGTGATCAAAATGCAGCACTTCAATGCTGCCCTCGCGATCAGCGATGGATACAGAGCCTTCAACATCATTGCCCTGATCATCCTTGATCCACATATAGGCGGGAATCGCCATAAGAACCTCCTGTTGGATATCAAGTTAAATGCACATGCCGGCGACAGTGCCGACACGCCACACCCTCCCCCCGGATGCCCGGCCATCGCCGGGCGTGGGCAAAGCGGATGTGATGGGTGCGGCTGCTCCCCCCGGGGCTCAGCCTTCCTTGCCCGCAGGCAATTGCGATACCAGTGACAAACGCACATCCACGCCTTCGATCTGGAAGTGCGGCATCACTGCCATGTCTACCCGGTAGTAACCGGGATTCTCGGGAATGTCGTGCACCTTCACGTAGCCGTCCTGAAGCGGATAGTTGGCCACCAGCTCCGGGTCCGGGTTGTTCATCTTGGTCACCAGACCCTGAAGCCAGTCGTTCAGCTCGTTCTCCAGTTCCTGGCGGCCTTTGCTGGCACCGATGTTCTCCCGCTGGATAACCTTCAGATAGTGGGCCAGGCGTGACACCAGGAAGATATACGGCAAGCGCGTGTTGATCCGCGCATTGGCGGTGGCCTCCGGGGTGTTGTACTCCGCGGCCTTCTGCACCGAGTTGGCGGAGAAGAAGCAGGCGTAATCGCTGTTCTTGTAGAAGCTCAGTGGAATAAAGCCTTCATCGGCGAATTCCAGTTCCTTGGTTTCGGAAATCAGGATTTCGGTGGGAATCTTCGCCTGGGTGCCACGGCCAATGTCGTAGTGATGCAGCGGCAGGTTTTCGAGCTTGCCGCCGGCTTCGGGGCCGCGGATATTCACGGTCCAGCCATACTGCTTGAAGCTGCGGGCCATGTTCGAGGCAAAGGCAAAGGTGGCATTGCCCCACAGATACTTCTCGTGATCCGGGCCGGCCACGCTCTCTTCATAGTTGAACAGGCGCACCGGGTTGCTTTCGCCATAAGGCAGGCGCAGCAGAAAGCGCGGCATCACCAGACCGACATAACGGGAATCTTCGCTCTCGCGGAAACTGCGCCAGCGGGTGTATTCCGCTTTCTCCAGATAGCTGCCCACGTCCTGGATCTTGGGCACCTCTTCAATACTCTGCTTGCCGAAGAAACGCGAACCGGCGCTGCCCAGGAAAGGGCAATGGGCCGCCGCCGCCACGCGCGAGATCTCCGTCAGCAGGGAAATATCCGGCGCCGAGCAGTCGAACTCGAAATTGGAAATAACGGCCGACATGGGCTCGCCGCCCGGGGTGTCGTATTCCTGGATGTACAGGTGATTGAACAGTCCCGACTGGGTCACATCCGGCACATCCTCGAAATCCTCGACCAGATCGTCCTTGCTGGCGTCGAGCAGCTCCACCCGGATATTCGCTTTCGGATCGCAACGGTCCACCAGAAATTTCAGCGACACCCAGGCTGATTCGACCTTCTGGAACTCGGGATGATGCATCACTGCATCCAGCTGCCGGCTGATGGCGCTATCGATGCGGGCGATGTACTGATCCAGCAGCGTCTTGTCGATGCGATCGAAGTTCTCGCTGCGGCTGGCCAGATCCAGGAAAACCTGCAGGGCGGCGGTGAGCCGCTGCTCCAGCGGCACTTCTGCCATGTTGGCGCTCTGGTGGAAGCTGCTCAGGGCTACTTTCTCGCCCACCGGCTCGATGTCGACCATGCCGCACAGGCGTTCATAGATGCTGCCCTGCGCTTCGGTCTGCGCGGCAGCAGCGGTGCTGTTCTGTTGCTGGGTAGCCATGTCTCTCTCCTGCCTCAGGCGTCGTTGTCCGTGTCGTTACCACTTTCATCCTTTGCATCCAGCGGCACCAGGTTGCTGAGTTCACCCATCAGTTCCTCCAGCTCCGGCTTCGTCTTGACGATGCGCTCCAGTTCGCGACGGAACTTGCTGTTGTCCAGCAAGTTGGATTTCAGGTCCTTGAGCAGGCTGCGCATGGCGAGCATGTCATTGAGCTGCGGGATGCGCTGGGCCACCTGCTCCGGTTTGAAGGAGTTGAAGCTGTCGAACTTCAGATCGACCTGAATATCAGAGCCATCGTCGCGCAGGGTGTTTTCCACCGTGTAGCGAACGCGCGGCGCCATGTCCTTGAGCACATCATTGACGTTGTTGCGGTCGATACGGACACGCTCACGCTCAGCAATGCGGCCTTCCGACTGCCCGTTGCTGTAGTCCCCCATGACCAGCAGTTTCAACGGCAGTTCGAGTTTTTTCTTGGCGCCGCCGGTTTCCAGGTCAAGCGTGATATTGACCCGGGCGCGCGGCAGTTCATTCTGAAAGCTCTTGGACATGACAAATCCCTCTCTATCGTGTGTTGGCGCTACAGCATGGCCGCGGCAGCGGTGATATCGGTGCGGCTGATCAACTGACTGATGTCATCGAGACGTTGCCGCTGTGCCTCGTTCTCTTCGCCGGCGCGCAGGGCCTGTTGCAGCAGGCGCCAGGCACGCAGGGCGAGAGCCGGCTCCCAGCGGCCGATATCCCGTGCAGCGATGCGTTCGTTAACAGACTCCAGCAGGGGCAGGGCCAGATCAGCGCGCCCTTGCGTCAGCGCCAGCCCGGCCCGCAGCAGATCCAGCTCCACGCGTTCCCGGTCACTGTGCGCCGGTTGCTCATCCAGAAAGGCGAGCCCGGCAGCAAGCCCCTGGTCCGCCACGCGCGCCTCCGCCTCGCGGCCAAGTGTCGGCCAACGATCGTTATCGGCGCCGCTGCCTGAATCCGCAGGTGCCATCAGCGTTTCAATCCAGTTCGCCGCGTTACCGGACACAAAGGGCTCGCCATCGGCAAAGCGCAGCCGCAACAGGTCGCGGTGGTGCGCCAGCAAGGCGGCGGTGTCCTGCTCGATACGAGCACAGACCTGACGCAGACCAAGCCCCTTGGCCGCCTGATGCGCCCAGTGCTGGATCTGGAAACAGAACTGGCCGCCTGGTTCCAGGAAGGCTCGCTCCGCCGCCAGCAATGCTTCACTCCATTGCTGACGATCCAGCGCCACACTGACCGCATTCAGCGATGCGGGGCGCGGGGGCGGCACGCGGGTACTGCCGTTATCGGCGGGTGGCGGCACCAGATCAGACCAGCGCATGACGCGCCCCAGTGATACCAGCTCCAGGAAGCGTTGCTCCGCGCGGTACCAGGCCAGCAGGTCTCGCAGCGCCTTCTGCTCGGCTTTGTCGTTATCAATGGCACCGGACGCTGGCGCCTGATGGGTCGGCGAGCGCGCGCCGGTATCCGCCTGCGCGAACCGGGGCGGCGATGTCTGTGCGTCTTCGTTCTCTGCACTGTCCGGTTCCGCTGGTGCAGAAGGGGTTGGCGCGGCGTTGTCTTCCAGCCACTTGTGGATCGCCTTGAGGCGCACCGGCTCGCCGAGACGTTGCTCGATCAGCGCATGCAGTCGAGACAACGCCTCGGTCAGCGCCGACACCACCTCGCCGTCGTGGCTGTTGCGCGCCAGAAAGACCGGGAAGCGCTCATTGGTCAGCCATTCGATGGCCGCGCGACGTGCGTTGTCTCGCTGCGGGAAGCATTGCTCCCAGCGCGATTCCAGCACCCAGCACCAGGCGAGCACCGCATCGTGCAGGCCGCTGGCGCCTTGCAGATAGGTGCGCGCCAGCGACACATAGGCCAGCACGCGCAGATCCAGCGCCTGTTCGGTAAGAACGGTTTCGCCCAGTTCACTGATGCGCTCGAAGTCATTGCCGCTGAGCTTTTCCACTTCACCGCGCAATGCGGAAAACGCATCGCTGTAGCGCGGATCTTCGCCGTCTTCCCGTGCCTGAACCCAGGTCTGCAGCGGTGCCTGCATCACATTCACAGCGCACCCCCACTCACGTAACGGCTGAGCAGATCCAGCAGGCTGCCCTCTTCCAGTGCGGCAATGTCCAGTGCCTTGCGTGCCGCCGGTGCCGGATCGTCGAGCCACTGCGCCAGGCTCTGCACCGTGCCATCACGTAACGTGTCATCGAAAAGATGCGGCAGAAAGCTGGGCGGCACCCGGCGAAAGAAGATCGTGACCTGACCGAAGGCGCTGTCGCGGGTGCGCCAGAAATAACTGCCGCGCCAGTTCTGTCCCAGCAGGCTGTCCAGCAAACGCAGCCAGAACACCAGGCCTGCCTCAGCATGCTCGCCTGCCGGCAGCGGCAAACGTATGCCCCAGGCAGTGCGGGCCGGTCCGCGACGGACCACAGCCGACACCAGATCCACCACGCCCTGGTGAAACAGGGCGGCATCACCACCGCCAAGTTCCAGTGCCATCTCGCGCATAACGTCGAGGGAAGTCGCGCGCAGCAGGCCCAGTTCGCGCTCGACCATGGCACTGCGGCCCTTGGCAACACTGTCCTCCGCGACTGCATCCAGGCAGCCCAGCAGGGTTTCCAGCGGTTCCTGCCGCCATCGCTGGCCGACAATGTCAGCGGCGTGACGGAAGAAGGGGCCGTACACCAACGGCACGGCGGCCTGTACCTGCATGAGGCTCTGCGAGCGCGCCAGGGTCGCCAGTACAAACGGGTACCAGCGGCCGCTGCGGTCACTGCCCGGGGCAATGGTGGCCAGCACGGTGCGCTGGTTGTCGGTGCCCGCGAACACAGCGTGATGCACGATGGCCTGGGGGAAACCCGGCGTGTTGTGCGGCCCGTTAAGGCGCCGGGATATCAGCGCATAGCCTTCCTGAATCCACTGATCCAGCTCCCGAATTTCGCGCTCATCCACGCGATGCTTGATGAAATCCGCACGTATCGGCAGCTTGCCGAAGGCGGAAATCACTGGCTTCTCTACGGTGTGCCCTTCTGCACCGGCTCGCTGTTGTTTGAGAAATCCGAACATCAGCTTGCCTCCAGCACACTGCCCGCTGTGGGCGCCAGGCTGCTGAAGATATCCGCGGGCACGCGGAAGGTGTTGAGCACGCGATTGCGGAACAGGTTCGACTGGCGGTCGGCACGCAAACGATAGCGCACCAGCAGCGGGTCGCTCATGCCACCGCTCAGTTCCCATTGCAACATCAGGTCCTGATCACTTTCACGGGACATGGCAGCCTGATTGAACAACCGGAACAGCGCCCATTGCCCATCCGCACGGATTTCATCGCGGCTCTGTCCGCGCGCCGCCACACCACTGATGCGCGCGCCGATCAGGTCCTGATCACCCGGCCAGGTAAAACGGCGCCATTCCTGCGGACCATTGCGGTAACGGTAGGACTGACCATTGCTTTCCAGCAGGATTTCGGTAA
>PNLU01000059.1 GCA_013823245.1 Alcanivorax sp. | reverse complement strand
TGCGTTGCCTTACGAGCCCGCTCCGGAACTGCCGGATGAGGAGTATCCGTTCTGGCTCAACACCGGGCGGGTGCTGGAACACTGGCACAGCGGCAGCATGACCCAGCGTGTCGCCGCCTTGCACCGGGCAGTGCCGCAAGCGCTGTGCTACATGCATCCCGACGATGCTCACTCACTGGCACTGCGCCGTGGCAGCGAAGTGGAAATCCGTTCGCGCCGCGGCCATATGCGCGCCCGCGTCGAAACCCAGGGCCGCAACCGGCCGCCGCGCGGCATGGTGTTTGTGCCCTTCTTCGATGTGCATCGCCTGATCAATGCCTGCACCCTGGACGCCACGGATCCGATTTCGCGGCAAACGGATTTCAAGAAATGTGCCGTGCGCATTGTGCCGCTCAGGGGGACAGCATGATGACCCTGAAGCCGCTTGCCTGCGCCCTGTTGATGACCCTGACCACCATGATGGCCCATGCGGAGGACCCCGCCAGGCACCTCGATCAGCCGGGGCCGACCCCGATGATGGGACCGGAGGAAGATCGTGACCACTCACGCCTGCCTGCCGACAATCCGCTCGGCGCGCCCACCATTCCGCATCGCATCACGGGGCATCAGATGGATCGCCAGTTCAATCGCTGCCTGAGCTGCCACGGTCGCGAGGCGCCTCCGCAGCTCGGCGCCCGGCCAATGCCCGACTCCCATTATCAGGACCGCGACGGCGAATCACGCCGCCAGGGCGCGGCCAATCGTCTGCCCTGCACCGCCTGCCATGTACCACAAATGCGCGGCAGCGGCGCCCCCCTGGGGCATCCCGCCACCGGCCCGCGGGAGCCCTGACATGCAAACAACGAACCGACGCCCTGTTGGCATGGAGGTCACATGCGCCGCTGGCTGAGTCGCTACTGGCATATCTTCCGCAGCCCGAGCCTTCACTTTTCGCTGGGTTTTCTGGTGCTGGGCGGCTTCATCTCGGGCATCATTTTCTGGGGCGGTTTCAACACGGCCATGGAATACACCAATACCGAGTCGTTCTGTATCAGCTGCCATGAAATGCAGGACAACGTCTACGCCGAACTCAAGTACACGGTGCACTATCACAATCGCTCCGGGGTGCGCGCCACCTGCTCGGATTGCCATGTTCCGCACGAGTGGACCAACAAGATGGGCCGCAAGATGGAAGCCTCGAAGGAGGTCTGGGGCAAGATATTCGGCACCATCAATACGCCGGAGAAATTTGCCGACAAGCGTCTGGAAATGGCAGAACGGGAATGGCGGCGTCTGAAAGCCAACGACTCACTGGAGTGCCGCAACTGCCACGAATTCGAGTACATGGATTTCAGTCGCCAGACACCGGTGGCGCAACGCATGCACGAAAAGGCCTTCAGCGGCGATATCGAAGCCACGTGCATCGACTGCCACAAGGGCATCGCCCACCGTTTGCCCGACATGAGCGGTGTTCCCCTGTGGCCCGACGGAGAGCCTTGAGTCACGCCTGGCCCAGCGGGTCCTGCCGGTAGAACAACGCCAGTTGCTCATAGACGTCCGGCCACTGCGCGGCCAGGTGCCCGGGAGCATCGAAAAAGCACTCTGACAGTACAGCGAAGAACTCCCCGGCGTCTTCCAGCCCGTAGGGATCGAGCGGCAGTGGCGCACCGGCGGCCTCTGCCCGCGCGAGATCATCCCAGGCGGTCTGCATCACATCATGCCAGCGCTGCGGGTCCATGCCGCGATGCAGGGGCGGCGCGCCGTTGGCGCCGCCGGGGCCGAGCATGTCGAGCTTGTGAGCCATTTCATGAATGACCACGTTGTATCCCGCATGGCCGGGATCATCACTGGCCAGCACGTCTTCCCAGGACAGGATCACCGGCCCCTGCATCCACGCCTCGCCGGTGAGGGGTTCATCGCTCTCGTGCACCACCCCGGCGTCGTCCTGCCAGCTGTGGGCGGGGATAAACGCCGCTTCGTAGAGCACCACCGCGTTCCAGTCGCGATACCAGTGCAGCCCCAGACCCAGCACTGGCACCACTGCCAGCGCCGCCACCCGCAGGCGCATGGCCTCTGTGACCGCAAAGCCAGCCCCGCCCAGAATGTGCTTGCGCACCATGAAACGCAGCGCCAGCGCACCGATCCGCTCACGTTCGGCATCACTGTAACGCTGCAGCCACGCCATCTGCGGTGCCTGTGCCTGCCAGAGCGCCTGGAGCCCACGGCGCTCGATGCGGCGCTGGTCATGCCACGCCCGAATACGTCCGATCATGCTGCCTCACCCGTTGCTGACGGCATCTTGCCCCGGCGGTCTGCTACACTCGATGCTCCAGTATAGTTGCTAATCATACGGGAGAGACTGCATGGCATTGACGCCCTCCACGATGGTCGAGCTGGGCCGCCCGCTGCCCGCCTTCAGCCTGCCTGATGCGCGCGGCACCCGCTTCGACTCCGCTGATCTGGCTGATGCACCGGTACTGGTGGCTTTCATCTGCAACCACTGCCCCTATGTCAAACACATTGCCACGGTCTTTTCTGCGCTGGCGCGGGAGCTGACAGAGCAAGGGCTGGCGGTAGTGGCCATCAACAGCAACGACTGGACCCGGCACCCGGATGACGCACCGGACAAGATGCGCGCGGAGATTCTGGCGCGCGACTATGTGTTTCCTTACCTGGCGGATGAGAGCCAGGAGGTGGCCCGGGCTTTCGAGGCCGCCTGCACACCGGATTTCTTTCTCTACGACAAGAGCCACCGTCTGGTCTGGCGCGGCCAGTTCGATGACAGCCGCCCGGGCAACGAGATTCCCGTGACCGGCAAGGACCTGCGTGATGCGGCCCGCGCGGTGCTCGCTGGCCGCACACCAGACGGCGAGCAGCACCCGTCCATCGGCTGCAATATCAAGTGGCGCGTCTGAGCCGGGCTAAAACCTGAATCGTGCAAAAAAGATGGAACCCACACCTTGCCGTGCCACTCACAGGGGCGTGCTGAAACTGTAACGCGTTATCATTACGCTCCCATCCCATCCTCTTTCCGGAGACAGGCATGAAGAAGCAAGCGGGTATCGCCACACTGGTGCTGCTGTGCGGTGGCATCGGCGCGTATCTGCTCAGCCCCGCAGGCCGGGAGGAGGCTCCCGCCGGGACCAGGCCGCAGACCCCGGTGAACGTGGCCGAGCCACGCATTGACCGGGTGCGCGATCGCGTCAACGCGGTGGCCACCACCGCTGCCAGGGACGCCATTGATGTCACCAGCGAAGTGGACGGCCGCGTGCTGCGCCTGCACTTCAATGAAGGCCAGCGCGTTGAGGCCAATCAGTTACTGGTAGAGCTGGACGACCGCCAGGCCCGCGCCGATCTGCGCGCCGCCGAAGCCCAGCTGCGCGATGCCAGGGCCAAGTTCGACCGCGCCAGCCGCTTGCCCAGCCAGAGCATCTCCCGCGCAGATGTCGAGGAACTGCAGGCCGCCATGGAGGTTGCCGAAGCACGCGTGCTGTCCGCCCGCACCGTGCTGGAAAATCACACCATCCAGGCTCCCTTCGAGGGCGCGCTGGGCTTGCGCTATATCAGCCAGGGCGCCTTCGTGCGTGCCGGTGACCGCATCACCACGCTGGACAGCATTTCACCCATCGAGGTCGTGTTCTCGGTACCCGAGCGCTATCTGGCAGAGCTGGAAGCTGGCCAGCGCGTCAATGCACGCAGCGATGCCTTTCCCGACCAGGCCTTCGACGGCGAAGTCACCGAACTGGGCACGCGGGTCGATCCGGTCAGCCGCACCCTGCAGGTCAAAGCCGCGCTGGACAATAAGGACGGCCGCCTGCGTCCGGGGCAGTTCATGTCCGTGGCGCTGACTTTCCGTGAACGTGATGCCCTGCTGATTCCTGAAGAAGCGGTGCTGAGCCAGGGCTCCGAACAGTACGTGTTCGTAGTGGTTGAGGACAACGAGGTGGAACGCCGCAACCTGCGGCTGGGTCAGCGACTGATCGGCGAGGCCGAGGTCATCGAAGGCCTGGCGGAGGGAGAGCGTGTGGTCATTACCGGCCAGACCCGTCTGAGCACGGGTGACCGGGTCACCGTGCTCGATGATCCCGATGCGCGCGTGTCAGTGCGCGCCAGCCTGCAGGGCAACGACCGATGATCCTGTCCGATACATCAATCAAACGGCCGGTCTTCGCCACGGTACTGAGCCTGCTGATTGTGGTGTTCGGCATCGCCGCCGCGCTGCAACTGCCGATTCGCGAATACCCGGACATTGATCCGCCCGAAGTGTCCATCGCCACCAGCTATCAGGGGGCGGCACCCGAGGTCATCGATTCGCAGATCACCCAGCTCATCGAGGGCGCCATCAGCGCCGTGGACGGCATTCGCTCGATGGAATCGCGCAGCCGTATCGGCTCCAGCCGCACCACCGTGGAGTTCGACCCCGACCGCGATGTGGACAATGCGGCCAACGACATCCGTGATGCCATTGCCAACATTCTCGACCGCCTGCCCGACGAAGCCGATCCTCCGGTTGTGGCCAAGGCCAATGCCGACGCGCGCCCGATGATGTGGGTGACGATGGCCAGCGACCGCATGAGCCCGGACCAGTTGACCGACTACGCCGAGCGCAATCTGGTAGACCGCCTGTCAGTGCTCTCGGGGGTTGCAGAAATCATGATTGGCGGCCAGCGCCGGTTTGCCATGCGCATATGGCTGGACCCCGACCGCATGGCCAGCCGCCAGGTCACCGTGACCGACATCGAGAACGCGCTGCGCGCCAACAATATCGAACTGCCCGCCGGACGTGTCGAGTCCACCAGTCGCGAGCTGGCGGTGCGCGCCGATAACCGGCTGCAGGACCCGGATGACTTTGCCCGCATCACCATTCGCCGGGAGGGAGACTATCCCATTCGTATCGGTGATGTCGCCCGCGTCGAACGCGGCGTCGAAGACGATCGCAGTCGGCTGTCCACCAACGGCCAGCAGGCCATCGGCCTGGGCATCATTCGTCAATCGCAGTCCAATGTGGTGGCCATTTCCGATCTGGTCCAGGCAGAACTGGATGTCATCCGTGAAAATCTCCCCGCCGGGATTTCGCTGGCGGTGAACTACGACGAATCCATTTTTATTCGCGCCTCGATCCGGGAGGTGCTGATCACGCTCACCATCGCCATGTCGCTCGTGATTCTGGTGATCTTCGTCTTCCTGCGTTCGGTACGCGCCACGTTGATCCCTGCTGTCACGATTCCGGTATCCGTGATCGGCGCCTTTATCGCGCTGGGCATGTTCGATTTTTCGATCAACGTGCTGACGCTGCTGGCACTGATTCTCGCCATCGGGCTGGTGGTTGATGATGCCATCGTGATGCTGGAAAACATCCAGCGACGCATCGACGAAGGTGAACCCCCGCTGGTAGCCGCTTACCGGGGGGCCCGACAGGTGGCCTTTGCGGTGGTGGCCACCACGCTGACGCTGGTGGCGGTATTCGTGCCGCTGTCTTTCATGGGCGGCAATATCGGGCGCCTGTTCACCGAATTCGGTTTCACGCTGGCCGCCGCCGTGATTGTATCGAGTTTTGTCGCCCTGACGCTGGCACCGATGCTCTGCTCCAAGTGGTTGCACCCGGCCAAGGACGACGAAGGCAAGCACTCCGCCTTGTGGGAATGGACCGAACGCGGCTTCGAAAAACTCAACAGCGGCTACCGCACCCTGCTATTGAAAGCACTCGGCGCCCCGCTGATCGTGCTGGCCGTGGGTCTGAGCGGCATCTTCATGGCCGTGGCCATCTTCCCGCAGCTGCCGCAGGAACTGGCCCCGATTGAAGATCGTGGTGTCTTCATTGTGCCCAGCCGCGCCCCGGAAGGCTCAAGCATCGATTACACCGACCACCACACCCGCAAGCTGCAAGGCATCCTGCAACCGCTGGTGGAAAATGGTGAAGCGGAACGCGTGCTGTCGATTGTCGGTTTTCGCGGCGAGGTGGAGCGCGGCTTCAGCATTGTACGGCTGAAACCCTGGGGCGAACGCGAGCGCACCCAGCAACAGATTGTCGGCGAGATCATGCCAAAGCTGCCGCAGGTGCCCGGCTTGCGCTCCTTTGCGGTCAACCCTCCCGGCCTGGGCCAGAGTGGTTTCAATGAAGCGCTGCAATTCGTGATTGGCGGGCCGGACTATGAATCCGTCGAAGAATGGGCGCGCATCATGCTGGCGCGCGCTGAAGCCAATCCGAACCTGCTACGCCCCGACATCAATTACGAGGTGACCCAGCCCCAGCTGGGCGTCGACATGCATCGCGACCGTGCCGCCGACCTGTCGATCAATGCCAGCGATATCGGCAACACCTTGCAGTCCCTGGTCGCCTCGCGTGTGGTCACTCGCTACCAGGATCGTGGCCGCGAATACGATGTTGTCGTGCAGGCGGAGGAAGGCATGCGGGCCACACCGGACAATCTGGAAAACTACTTCCTGCGCACCGGCGCCAACGATCTGGTGCCGCTGAGCGCCGTGGCCGCGTTGCGCGAGTTCGGTGCGGCCCCTGAACTGCGCCGTGTCGACCGCCTGCCCGCCATCACCCTGAGTGCCACACTGGGGGATGGCTACGACATGGGTGCGGCCCTGGCCTATCTGAATGCGGAAGCGCGCGAGCATTTGCCCAGCGATGCGCGCATCAGCTACCGGGGCGTAAGCCGGGAATTCGTCGAGACATCGTCGGCCATATACATCACCTTCGGCCTGGCCTTCCTGATCGTGTTCCTGGTGCTGGCGGCCCAGTTCGAGAGCTGGATTCATCCGATGATCATCATGCTGTCGGTACCGCTGGCCATCACTGGCGCCTTGCTGGCGCTGTTCTTCTCCGGCATCTCGCTGAATATCTACAGCCAGATCGGGATGATCATGTTGCTGGGGCTGATGGCCAAGAACGGCATTCTGATCGTCGAGTTCGCCAACCAGATGCGCGATCAGGGCATGGCCGTGCGCGAGGCCATCATCGAAGGCGCCACCCTGCGCTTCCGTCCGGTACTGATGACCACCATTTCCACCATCTTCGGTGCCATCCCGCTGGTGCTGGCCACCGGCGCAGGTGCCGAAAGTCGCGCGGCCATCGGCACCGTGATCCTCGGTGGGCTGTTGTTCGCCACCGTACTGACCCTGTTCATCATCCCGGTACTGTACAACCTGCTGGCGCGCTTCGCCGGATCGGTCAACAAGGTCAGTCTGCAACTGGAAGCGCAGACGGCACACCACGAAGCCAGGGCGGGCGGCCTGGGGGCCACGGCGGAGCGTAAGGAACGCGGCTGACCCCCGCAGACCCTGCTCTCATACCAGGGTCGGATGCAGTCATGGCGCGGGATTGCTATAATCCCGCGCCATCTGCAACTGCATCGGACCCGAGCCCCATGGATTTTGCGAAAGTAGCCCCCGGCAAGGACATTCCCAACGACATCAACGTGGTCATCGAGATCCCGGCCAATGCGTCCCCGATCAAGTACGAGATCGACAAGGACAGCAATGCCATTCTGGTGGACCGTTTCATGGCCACTCCGATGTTCTACCCGGCCAACTACGGCTATATCCCCAACACCCTGTCCGAAGATGGCGACCCGCTGGACGTGCTGGTGGTTACCCCGTACCCGGTGGTGCCTGGTGCCGTGATCCGTTGCCGCCCGGTGGGCGTACTCAATATGAGCGATGAGTCCGGTCAGGACGCCAAGCTGATTGCGGTACCCCACGACAAGCTGACCACGCTGTACAAGGATGTGCAGGAGTACACCGACCTGCCGAACCTGCTGATCCAGCAGATCGAGCACTTCTTCGAGAACTACAAGGATCTGGAAGCGGGCAAGTGGGTGAAGGTGGATGGCTGGGACGGCGCCGAGGCCGCCCGCAAGGAAATCATCAAGTCCGTCGACGCCTATCAGAACGACCAGTAAGCCTGACCACCGGCCCGGGACATGCCCGGGCCGGTGCGTGGTCTACCCGCGCTACTCTTCCCGCTCCCGCACCTCAATCCGATACAGACTGGCCCTGAGTTCCTGCAAGGATATGTTGGCCCCCGCGATATGGTTGGCCATCACCAGCGAGTGGTTGGCAAACAGGCCGAACCCGCGCCCGTTCAGGATCATCGGGCTGCGCACCGGCGCCTGGGTATACTCCAGCTGGTGAATGACCCGGCGCAGGTGAATACGCCCCTCTGCGGTCAGCTGTCGGCCAAAATCCTGCTCGGCACCACGCAGCAGGTGCAGCAGTGCCCAGGCACTGCCGCGCGCCTGATAGAACACATCATCCACCTGAAAGCGCGGTGTACGCGACAACGGCACGGACTCGTCATCCAGCAACCCCGCATCCGGCAACGGACGGCCGACACTGCCAGACAACTGGCGACTCAGTGCCGTCAGACGGTCATGCACCTCCGCCAGCCAGAAATCGAGCGCTGCCGGGTCAAGATGGAAGCTGGCAGGCTCCTTCGCCTGCTCCGCTTCGCGCAACCGCGACTGGTAGCGCTCCAGGGCCCGGATGCCGCGACGGTACTCGCGCTCGGATGACGGAAATGCCCAGCTCTTGTGGTCAAACGCCAGCTGTGGTGCCGCCTTGCCCAGGTCCGGGTCTTCAGAGACACGGCCCGTGAGGCGTGGACGCCCGAGCTCCTTTTGCAACGCCCGGCTCAGGTCGCGCGCCTGGGTCAGCACACCGAACTCCCAGTTCGGCATGTTATCCAGCCACAACCGGTGCGGCAGGATATCGTTGCTCAGATAGCCCCCGGGCTTGTCCAGCAGGGTGTTCATCACGTCAATCAGGGCCTGGGTCGTGGCCTCCCCCGGCACCGGCTGTGGCGACACCACCAGGTCGGGCAGGTCCGGTTCACGGCTCCAGTGCCATCCCATCAGGATATTCAGTGACAACAACCCGCCCAGCACAGCGGGCAACCACACACGACCCTGGTCGCGCGCCTGGTGCAGCAAGCCTTGCAAACGGTCCGGCATCTCGAATCCTTGTCAGTCTGTCCCCGGGGGTTTTCCCCGACTGTCTTTCCCCGACTATAGAGGAAGGCTCCGACCGGACCCACCCCCGCGACATATCACCGCAGGGCGAACCGACGTCGACTCTGGTATCCTGACCCCGCCACGCGAGGCGCCGGGCGTTCTGCCATGAACGTCCTGACCTGAACTTTCTCGCCGAGGAGCATTCCAAAGACCGCCATGGCCCGACTTCAAACCACCCTCGTCACAGTGCTGCTGATCGCCCTGACCCTGCCTGCACAGGCATTGCTGGGGCGTTCCGATAGCGGCAGCAGCCTGCTGGGCAGCAGCAGCCAGCAGGAATTGCCACGCCCGGAAGAAGCCATCCTGATCCACGCCGAAGCGGACCTGCCCGAGCAGGCCATCAGCCTGACCTTCCGCATGCTCCCGGATGTGTTCCTGTACGAGCATGGCTTCGGCTTTCGCCTGCGCGACAACCACGGCAACCTGATCAGTGACTTTGCCGAGTTCGAATTGCCAGCGGGCCAGCCCAAGGACGACGAGCTGTTCGGCCCGGTCAAGGTCTACTACGACACCCTGACCCTGTCATTGCCGCTGGAATCCGTCCCCCTGACCCCCACCGTGCTGGAAGTGGACTACCAGGGTTGCATCGAGGACGTGCTCTGCTACCCGCCGCTGACCCGTGAATTGCCATTGACCTTCGTCAGCGCGGAAGACCTCTCTTTCGCGGCCCCGGCCGACGCCCCGGAAGACAGCGGCGAGCGCGGCGGCTTCTTTGGCACGCTGGGCTCCGAAGACGCCAACGCCTTCTCGCGCTGGATGGGCGAGCAGAATCTGGCCATGGTGGTCACGCTGTTCTTTGCCGGAGGCCTGCTACTGGCCTTCACCCCGTGTGTGTTTCCCATGGTGCCGATCCTGTCCGGCATCATTGCCGGGCAAAGTCACCCCACCGCACGGCGTGGCTTCATGCTCAGCAGTGCCTACGTACTGGGCATGGCGGTGCCCTACACCATCGCCGGTTTGCTGGTGGCCGTGTTCGGCGCCCGGCTCAACCTCCAGTATCTGCTGCAACAACCCGCAGCCATCATCACCTCGGCCAGCATCTTTGTGATTCTGGCGCTGGGCATGTTCGGGATGTTTACCCTGCAATTGCCGGAAAAACTGCGCAGCCGCCTGGCCAACGCCGGCACCCACCGTCAGCAGGGCTCTCTCAGCGGTGCCGCCCTGCTGGGGCTGATCTCGGGGCTGGTGGTCTCGCCCTGTGTCACGCCGATTCTGGCCGGGGCCCTGCTGTATGTCGCAGGCAGCGGCGACGCCGCCACTGGCGCCCTGTCGCTGTTTGCGCTGGCACTGGGCATGGGCGTACCGCTGATCATCTTCGGCACCGGCGGCAGCCATCTGCTGCCCCGCGCAGGCACCTGGATGGAAGGCATCAAGCATTTCTTCGGGGTCGTCATGCTCGGCGTGGCCATCTGGCTGCTGGACCGCATCATTGCCGACAGCATCACGCTGGCGCTGTATGGCCTGCTGCTGGCCGTGTATGGGGTGCAGCTCGGCGCCCTGCAATCCACGCTGGACAGCAGCCGCCTGAAGCGCGGCATCGCCATGGTGCTGGCCCTGTACGGCGCCATCATGGTGATCGGCGCAGCCGCCGGAGGCACCGATCCCTGGCAGCCGCTGGCCATTGAGGAACGCCAGGCCGCCAGCAGCACACGAGATGGCGACGCGGGGGCCGTGCAGCGCCCCGCCGAGGGCGCCTACGACTTTATCGATGTGACCGGCCGCGAGCCGCTGCAAGCGTTACTGGCCGAGGCCCGCGACAGCGGCCAGCCGGTGCTGGTGGACTTCTTTGCCGAATGGTGCGTGGCCTGCAAGGTGCTTGAGGAAACCACCCTCAGCGACACCGAAGTGCTCCGGGCGATGCAGGACCGTGACCTGATGCTGGTCCGTGCCGATGTCACCCGTATCACCCGGGATAACCAGGCGATCATGGCCGACTACGGCATTTTTGGCCTGCCCAGCCTGATTTTCATCGATCCGCAGGGTGACGAGGTGCCGGATAGCCGGGTCCTCGGTGAAATGAGCCCGCAGCGCTTCCTGAATCACCTGAAAACGCGGGTATTTCCGTCGATATGACCGGTAAATGGCAATGACCAGCCGGTCAGAGATGTAAGTAAAGGTGTAAACCCCTTTCCTGCCCCGATTTTTCCCCCTAGTATTGGGCAGGCTTGAGCCTGAACTGCATTGGCCGCCCGATTTGGGCGGTTTTTGCCATCCAGTTCACAACTTTTCACTGCTTTTCGCTGACAGGTTTGTTCCACAGGAGATCTGCGTGGCTTCCATTCTGGTACTGCATGGCCCCAACCTGAACCTGCTGGGCACACGGGAACCCGAGACCTACGGCCACACCACCCTGGATGAGATCAACCTGCACTTGCAGGCACTGGCCCAGGACAACGGTCATCACCTGCAGTGGCTGCAAAGCAATGCCGAGTATGAACTGGTGGAGCGCATCCACAGCGCCCGCGCCGAAGGCATCGACTTCATCATCATCAATCCCGCCGCCTTCACGCACACCAGCGTGGCACTGCGGGATGCCCTGCTGGGTGTGAACATTCCGTTCATCGAAGTGCATCTGTCCAACACGCACCGGCGCGAAGCCTTCCGCCAGCATTCCTATTTTTCTGACATTGCCCTTGGCGTGATTCTGGGGCTGGGCGCGGACGGTTACCGCCTGGCACTGGAAGCGGCGATGGCGCACCTGAATCCTGATCCGACTGAGAAGAAGTAAGGGACATCATTTATGGATATTCGCAAGGTCAAGAAGCTGATCGAGCTGCTCGAAGAATCCGGAATCGACGAACTGGAGATTCATGAGGGCGAAGAATCAGTGCGCATCAGCCGCAACAGCCGCAATGCTGCACCGGCACCACAGATGTACGCCGCCCCGGCGCCCGCACCGGCACCCGCGCCCGCCGCCGCCCCGCAGCCCAGCGCGGGCAGCAAGGAAAAAACCGGCGACGACGCACTGCCCCCGGGGCATATCGTGCGCTCACCCATGGTCGGCACTTTCTATCGCGCTCCGTCTCCCGGCGCGGCCAACTTCACGGAAGTCGGCCAGCAGGTCAAGGCGGGCGATGTCCTGTGCATTATCGAAGCCATGAAGATGATGAACCAGATCGAGGCCGACAAATCCGGCACCATCGAAGCTGTGCTGGTGGAAAACGGTGAGCCCGTCGAATACGACCAGCCGATGTTCGTCATTGGCTAGGGTTTGCCCAGGAGATCCTGACACCATGCTACGAAAAGTTGTTATCGCCAATCGGGGCGAAATTGCATTGCGCATCGTGCGCGCCTGCAAGGAACTTGGCATTCGCACGGTGGCCGTTTATTCCAAGGCCGACCGCGAGTTGATGCACGTGCGTCTGGCCGACGAGTCAGTGTGCATTGGCCCGGCCCCGTCCAGCGAATCCTATCTGAACATCCCGGCCATCATCAGCGCTGCGGAAGTCACCGACGCCGACGCCATTCACCCGGGTTACGGCTTTCTGGCCGAGAACGCCGACTTTGCTGAGTGCGTCGAGCGCTCCGGCTTTATTTTTGTCGGCCCGAAAGCCGAGACCATTCGCCTGATGGGCAACAAGGTGTCGGCGATCAATGCCATGAAGGCCGCAGGCGTGCCCACTGTGCCGGGCTCCAATGGCCCGGTGGGCGAAAACGATGATGAAGCCCTGCGCCTGGCCGAGCAGATCGGCTTCCCGGTCATCATCAAGGCGGCAGCGGGTGGTGGCGGGCGCGGCATGCGCGTGGTGGAAAAATCCGCCGCCCTGCTGAATGCCATTACCCTGACCCGCTCCGAAGCGAAGAACGCATTCGGCGACGATACCGTCTACATGGAAAAGTTTCTCCAGGAACCACGCCATGTGGAAATTCAGGTGCTGGCCGACGGCCAGGGTCACGCCATCCACCTGGGGGATCGCGACTGCTCCCTGCAGCGCCGCCACCAGAAAGTGGTGGAAGAAGCACCTGCACCGGGTATTCCCGATGACATTCGCAACGAAGTGGCCGAGCGCTGCGTCCGCGCCTGTATCGAAATCGGCTATCGCGGTGCGGGCACGTTTGAATTCCTGTACGAAAAAGGCCAGTTCTACTTTATCGAGATGAACACCCGCGTGCAGGTGGAACACCCGGTGACCGAAATGGTGACCGGCGTGGATATCGTCAAGGAACAACTGCGCATTGCCGCAGGCGAACCACTGTCGATACGCCAGAGCGATGTCCAGATCAACGGCCATGCCATTGAAGTGCGAATCAACGCCGAGCACCCGGAACGCTTCACACCCTGCCCCGGCACCATTCGCTACTTCCACGCCCCCGGCGGCAACGGCGTGCGTGTCGATTCGCATATCTATGGCGGTTACACCGTGCCGCCCTACTACGATTCTCTGGTGGCCAAGATCATCACCTGGGGTCCGGATCGCGCCAACGCCTTCATGCGCATGCGCAATGCCCTGGACGAAGTGGTCATCGACGGCATCGACACCAACGTGCCGCTGCATCGCGACAAGATCTTCCGCGATCCGGCCTTTGAAGCAGGCGGCGTGGACATTCACCACCTCGAATCGAAGCTGCGTACCTGATGGCCTGGTTACAAGTCCACATCCCCTCCACGGCCGCGCACGCCGAGGCCGTGGAGGATGCGTTGCTGGCCCTGGGGGCGCAGGCGGTCACACTGGCCGACGCCGCAGACCAGCCGTTGTTCGAGCCGCCGCCGGGCGCAACGCCCCTGTGGCAGGAGACCATCGTCAGTGCGCTGTTCGACGCTGAGACCGATACTGACGCCCTGCTGGCGAGCCTGACCGCGCAGCTGGGCGAGGCCCCGGCCGACTACCGCATGGAACAGCTCGCCGACCAGGCCTGGGAACGGGCGTGGATGGATGACTTCAAACCGATGCAGTTTGGCGAGCGCCTATGGATTGTGCCCAGCTGGGCCGAGCCCATGAGCGGTGACGCGGTCAACCTGCGTCTGGACCCGGGCCTGGCGTTTGGCACCGGCACCCATGAAACCACCGCCATGTGCCTGCGCTGGCTCGACGGCGCCGATCTCACCGGCAGGACCGTGCTGGATTTTGGCTGCGGTTCCGGCGTGCTGGCCATCGCCGCCCTGCTGTTGGGGGCCGAGCGGGCGCTGGCCTGCGATATCGATCCCCAGGCGCTGATGGCCACCCGGGAAAACGCCGCGCTCAATGGCGTGGCACACCGGCTGGAGGCCTGCCTGCCCGAGGACCTGCCGCAGCACGCCACCTTTGATCTGGTGATCGCCAACATTCTTGCTGGTCCACTCGTAGAGCTGGCCCCGCAGCTGCTCGGCCATTGTGCCCAGGGCGGAGAACTGGTGCTGTCGGGCATTCTGGCCGAACAGGCTGACACCGTGGAAGCCGCCTACACGCCGGCCCTGCGCTTTGCGCCGCGTGCGCGCGACGGCGACTGGGTACGCCTGGCCGGGCGCCGTTCATGAGGTGGCGTGACGCAAGCCCTTGCCAGCGCCCCGGTGTTTCCGTAAAACCACATGGATCGCACCCCGCGCGCTGACGGAATCCCATGGCAACTCAGTACAAGACGCAATGCCCGCACTGCGGCGCCCAGTTCAAGATCGGTGAGCAGCACCTGCGCCAGGCCCGCGGCGCCGTGCGCTGTGGCAGCTGCCTGCAGGTGTTTCAGGCCACGGACCATCTGATCGAGGCGCCACCACCGGCCAGCGCCCCGGCGGCAAAGCCTCCCGCACCCCGGAAGAAGCGCGCCACGGACGACGAGTCCTGGGCCGAGGAACTGCTCGCCAGCGAAACGCCTCCGCCTGCCCCCAAGGCACCCGCTGCACCGGCACGCCAGTGGACCCTCGACGACAGCGCACCGGAAACGCCGCCGCCGTCCAGCCAGCGTGCGCCGGCAGACGACGACAGCAACGACACGCGTGTTTCCCTGGGCGGCCGCCTGGAACTGAGTGACTCCTTCCTGTCGCTGGACGAGGACAGCGCCGACGGCCTGGGCGATGAAGACTTCTCCGACATGAGCGGTGCCGGGCGCAACACCCAGAGCCAGGGCTCGGATGAATCCTGGGCGGAAGCCCTGTTGCAGGAACTCGAAGAGGAAGAGGCCCCGCCGCCGCCGCGATCTGCTGACGAGATGCGGCTGGATGGCGAACCCGCTGCGAAACCGCGCAAACCGGCCGCCAGCCCCAAACCGTCGCAGGCGGACGACCTGTTCGAGGACAACTTCGATCTGTTCGGCGAACCCGGCGACGACGACCTCGATGAACTGGCCCTGGAAGCGCTGGACGACCCGCCTGCACGCAAGAAGAAAAAGGACCGGACGCCACCGCTGTTCGCCCGGGAACGCATCGACCTCGGCCAGACGGTGAAATGGACGGCGCTGTCCCTGGCGGCGTTGCTGGTGCTGACCACCCAGTATCTGGTGTTCAACCACGACCGGCTGGCGCGCACGCCACAATGGCGCCCGCTGTACGCCTCGGCCTGCAATCTGTTCGGCTGCACCCTGCCCAATCCGTCCGACGTGCGCACCCTGCGCGGCGCCAATCTGGTGGTGCGTGGCCATCCGGACATCAGCGATGCGCTGGTGGTGGACGCGATCCTGTTCAACCATGCCGATTACGAGCAACCGTTCCCGATTCTGGAACTGAGCTTCAGTTCGCTACGCGGGCAGCCGGTGGCCAGCCGTCGCTTCCTGCCTCGGGAATATCTGCGCGGCGACCTGGCCGGCATGCAGACCATGCCCCGCGACGTCCCCATCCGCGTGTCCTTCGAGATCATGAATCCGGGCGAGCAGGCGGAAAACTATCGCCTGTACTTTCATCCGAATGACGGGCATCCCAACGACGGGCACCCGAACGGCGACCAGCCGGGCGCCTGAACCCGGCACTTCAATCAGGCCCGTTCGGGCCTTTCCCCCGGCGAGGCGCGGCACTATCATGTGCGCCCTCGCCATGGCGCCCCTGCCCACGGCGATCCAGGCTTGCGGAGGCGACCGTGAAAATCGGCCCCTACACCCTCGACAACCCGCTGGTGCTGGCCCCCATGGCCGGCGTCACCGATCGCCCGTTCCGGCAGTTGTGCCGCGATCTGGGGGCGGGGCTGGTCGTCTCCGAGATGGTGACCGCCGACACCCGCCTGTGGCACTCGCGCAAAAG
>PNLU01000058.1 GCA_013823245.1 Alcanivorax sp. | reverse complement strand
GTGTCGTTCCCGTTATCTGATTCTCCGTCGGAACCGGCGACAGGTCGAGCAGTCTGAGCCGCCCGGAATGGGAGGGACAGTTCCACACCGTCAAACAGACACTGCTATAATGCAGCCCCGCACTCACACCCCCCTTTCCAGGAGCACACGGTGAAAAGCCTGGCCCACCAGGAGCAAACCACCCTCAAACTGTCGATCGGCGCCACGCTGGTGGTGGCTACCCTCGGCATTCTGCTGGGGCTGCTCTCCGGTTCGCAGTCGATCCTGTTCGATGGCATGTTTTCCACCATTGATGCTGGCATGTCCGCCGTGGCGCTGCTGGTGACCCGCCTGCTGGCACGCGAGGGGAGCCGCCGCTTCCAGTACGGCTACTGGCATATGGAGCCGCTGGTCGCCGCCCTGAACGGCGCCATCCTGACCTTGCTGTGCGTCTATGCGTTCTTCAATGCCGTGCGCGGCCTGCTGGACGGCGGCCGCGTGCTGGATTTCGACATTGCCATCGGCTACGCCGTGATCGTCTGCCTGGTGTGCTTTGCCATGGCGCTGTACGAGCATCGCGTCAACCGCCGGGTCGGCTCCGAATTCCTGCGCATCGATACCCAGGCCTGGCTGATGTCCGGGCTGATCACCCTGGCATTGTTGCTGGCATTTATCGGCGCGCTGTTCATGCAGGGCACGGACATCGAGCATCTGGTGCCCTATATCGATTCCGCCCTGCTGGTGCTGCTCACGATCTGCTTCCTGCCGGTGCCCATCGGCATTGTTCGCCGCGCCATGAGCGAGGTGCTGATTGTGGCGCCGAGCCATCTGGATCAGGAAGTGCGCGCGGCCATGGACGCGGTGATGAAACGCGACGGTCTGATCACCTACTACAGCCATGTGGCCAAGACCGGCCGCGTTTATTTCGTGGACATTCATATCCTGACGCGCGGCGACTTCGGCGTGAACGAAGGCGTCAAGGCACTGGATGACGTGCGCCATGAAATCAGCCGCCGTTTGACGGTGCCCCATGAGCAACGCTGGTTTACCATCGCTTTCACCGCCAACCCGGAGTGGGCCTGATGCCTGATATTGTCGTCATGTTCTTTGTGCTCGGCCTGGTGGCCGGGCTGTCTCGTTCCGACCTGAGTATCCCCAAGGCCGCCTACGACACCCTGAGCCTGCTGCTGATGCTGACCATCGGCCTGAAGGGCGGCATGGCGCTGCATGGCAACCTGACCTGGGTGCTGGTGCCGCAGCTGCTTGGCGTGGTGGCACTGGGCCTGCTGCTGCCGCTGATCCTGTTCCCCCTGCTGCGCCGCGTCGTCGGCCTGGACCTGGCCAACGCCGCCAGCCTGACCGCCCACTATGGCTCGGTGAGCGCCGGCACCTTTGCCGTGGCCGTCGCCTTCGCGGAAACCCACCGCCTCACCATGACCGGAGAGGTCACCCTGTATCTGGTGCTGCTGGAGCTGCCCGCCATCGTCATGGCCATGATGCTTTATCGCCGCTACGCCGGGGCAGGTGCCCTGCACCAGGGGCACTCCCTGTGGCGCGAGGCCTTCACCAACCAGAGTGTGATTCTGCTGATCGGCGGCGTGGTGATTGGCTGGATGTACGGGCCGCAGGAAGGCGCCATGGTCACCAACCTGTTCACCAATGCCTTCATGGCGGTGCTGGCGCTGTTTCTGCTGGAAATGGGCCTGGTGGCCTCGATGACCCTGTCGCGACTGTCGAAGGATCACCTGCGGCTGGTGGCGTTCGCCCTGATCGCGCCGCCGCTGCTGGCCATCCCGGGCATCCTGATGGGCCACCTGCTCGGCTTGCCGGAGGGCTCGATTCTGATCCTGGCCGCCCTGACCGCCAGCGCCTCTTACATCGCCGCCCCGACAGCAGTCCGGGGCACCATCCCCGACGCCGACATCGGCCTGGCGATGCTCGCCGCCCTGGGCGTGACCTTCCCGTTCAACGTGATCGTCGGCATCCCGCTGTACCACCAGTTGATCCAATGGCTTTAACCCCCAGCCTACCGGGTGTCACGCCAGTAGCAGTGCCAGGGCGACGGTGAGCAGGATCAGGGCCGCGAGGCGGTTGAGCCAGCGGCCACCGCTGGCACCGAGCAGCCGCCCGGCCCTGGCAGCCACGGCGGCATAGAGCAGCTTGACGCCCCCCACCGCGAGCAAGGCCACCAGTGACACCCACAGGGCGTCTGACCAGGACAGCGCTTCCAGATCCAGAAAGGCGGGGAAAAAACCGAAGTAGAACAGCAGCGCTTTCTGATCGCCCAGGGTAATCAGCAGCCCGGCACTGAAGCTGCCCCACAGGGACGCCTCGCTGACCTGCTGCGGCGCCGTGCCCCCGCCCGCCGCACGCCACAGCGACCAGGCCAGCCAGGACAGATACACCGCCCCGGCCAGGCGGATCAGCAGCATCCCCTCGCCCAACACCCCGGCCAGCGCTGCCAGACCGAAGATCGCCAGCAGGATAAACAGGATATCGGCGAGCACAATGCCCATCGCGGCCGCTGCGCCATGCAGAAAGCCATGGCTGGCCGCACGCGCGGTAACCGCCAGCACGCTGACGCTCGGCAGCGCGGCCAGCACGACCATGGCCCCGAACAGGGTCAGCAGGGACGTCAGGGGCAAGGCCTCACTCATGCGCGGCGGTGCTCATGCAGGTATTCTGTCTCGGCGGCGGAACGCTCGAGTATTCCAGCCGCCGGGACAAAGCGCCAGACCCGTCCTTACACCAGATCAGCCCTCGTCGGTGTCGAACAGTGGACCGAACAGGCTTTCCAGGAACAGCAGCAGGTTTTCCAGCACGTCCAGGCGCCCGGTGTCCCGGGCAACATAACTGCGCTGCTCACCGTCGATCAGGTTGATCAGCAAGCCGGTGTCGAGGGTGCCGGGATGCAGCGTGGCCACCAGCACATCATCCGGGCCGTACAGGTAGCCCGCGAGACCGCCCACGGTCACGGTGAGCGCCGTATCCAGGCTGTCCGGCTGGCTGATATGCACGCCTTGCTCATCGCTGGTGAAATGGTAGGTCCGCGTGCCCGTATCGGGATCGAGGATGCGCAGCTCGGCCGTGCCGTCACCGGCCAGCAGGGTGGTGTCGATGCCGCCGAACAGGTCTTCCAGATCAATCTCCGGCCATTCGCCTTCTTCGCCATCCAGCAAGGCACTGAGGTAATCACCCAACGCTTCCAGCAACGGTGTGTACCCTTCCAGCGTGGCACCCAGCCGCACTTCCATGGGCGGCAAGCCGAGGCGTTCGGTGCCGTAATTGATGGCGATACTGAAGGGATCATCGACGATCAGCGAGAAACCCGGCTCGCCTGACAGGATGTAAAGCGTTTCCCCCGATGGCGTCTCACGGCTGCCGCTGTCCAGCGCCAGAATCAGCAGCGGCGCGTCTTCGTTCTGGGTCAGCACGCGGCGGTTGAAGTGCAGCAGGCTGTCCAGGTTGGCGAAGCTGTAGCTGCCCACGGCGGCGTCGGTGCTGACGATACTGCCGCTGCCGGACAGGCTGATCTCCACCGACAGATCGGCGGCCAGATCCTCCAGCAACGGATTGAGCAGGGCTTCGTTGCCAAACTGGGTGTTGCTCAGCGCCTGGAAACCGCTCAGGTCGTTGTCGGTGATATCCAGGTCCAGACGGATATCCAGCGTGGTGACCGCCGTACCGCTGCTCAGTGTGCCCTCGATGGTGATCGGCATCTGGCCCTCACGAAGCAGATCGCGGATGTCTTCGGCGCTGACCTCCAGATCCACAACATGACCATCACGGCTGCCCTGCACGCGCAGGTAACCGCCCGTCCAGAAACCCAGCGACGAACTGGTGCGCACCAGCGTTGCGTAAGGCGGATCAACATCGCAGGAGGTGATGCCGTTCTTGCGCTCCGGCACGCAGATGGCCGCGTCGATGGCGAAACCCAGCACTTCGGCCAGCAGGCCGACCAGGGCGGCGGTGTCATCGCGGGACGCTTCATCACGGTACAACCAGCCCAGGCCGCGCAACTCGGCATCAATGCCTTCCGCCGCAGCGTGCGCCAGCGCCCGGTAGTGATCGTAATCGTCCAGCGGCGTGCGCGCGCTGGCCAGCGCCGTGCTGTCGTGACGACCGCTGCCGGTGACACTGGTCACCAGCGCGTTGTCCCAGGGCAGCAGCAGATCGGGCAGCGCATTGGCCACGCTGGCGGGCACAACATCCGTGCCCAACGCCGCCGCGAGATCCGAGGCCGCCGCCACCAGGCTTTCAAAGCCCGGCAGCGACAAGGTGATGTCATCCAGTTCGTCCAGCCACTCGCTCGGGTCCAGGCCATAGTCGGCCAGCAGATCCACCAGTTCGTCGATATCCGGGGTGACAGCCGGCACCAGCATTTGCCCGCCCAGCAGCGCGAACATCTGCCCGGCACCGTCCAGCAGCGCCGGCAGCGGCAAGGCTTCATCCGCTGCCAACCCGCTCAAGGCGGCGGCAAACAGCGCCTGGCGCAACGCCTGCGGGCTGGCATCGCCGGTTTGCCCGCTGTCGCTCAGGTCCAGCGGCGAACGGAAGGCAAAATCCTCATCCAGATCCAGCAGCAGCGCCACCCGGGCCAACGCCAGTTCGGCACCGGTATTGCTGACCCCGCGCGGCATCGCCTGCACCCAGTGCGCCGCCAGATGCGTCAGCGGTGTCACCGCCAGTTCGGTGTCTTCTCCCAGCAGGTCACCGGGCACCACCGCGCTCAGGGTCAACCCCTCCGGCAACGGCATGTCGTCACCGAAAGCCGTGCCGCCGCAACCCGCAGGCAGCTCACAGCGCAGCGTCGAGCCGCTGTCACCACTGACCAGAATGCGCACCGGGCCGGTCTGGGCGGGAATCTCCAGGGCGAAATAACCATCGGCATCGGTGCTGGTGAGATCAAGCTGGACCCAATCAGCGCCGTTCCAGCCACTGATGGCCACCAGGCCGTTGCCGATCACCCCACCCGCAGCACGCGCCGTGCCCGCAGGCTCCGGGTCGCCAGGATCACCGTCACCCGGGTCACCGTCACCCGGGTCACCGTTACCGGGATCACCATCACCGGGGCCACCGGGCGGGTCTTCCGCCGGCGGCGCATCACCGCCCCCGGAACCGCCACCACACGCAGTCAGTACCAGAGCAAAGGAAAGCAGAAGCAGGCGCAGCAGGGCTGTCATGAGGCACTCCCGTCTTGTTGTTATGGTCAGCCAGGCACGCATCATCGGCAGCCGCCAGCAGGGCGACAACTGCCCGCCCGGAAATGACAAGGCTTTGGCGGGAATCGGCAAAATGACTCAGACAGGAGACTGATACGCCCTGTGATGTGGCGCACAGGAACAGCCTGGTTGCGGCCCCCGCGCCCGCCCCCGATACTGAACAGCCTTGCCCACCACAGACGGGAGACCGCATGACCGCCAGCCTCAATATTCCATCCAAGAAGAACCGGGTCAGCGACGAAGAATGGCAACTGCGTGTGGACCTGGCCGCCGCCTACCGGCTGGTGGCCCTGCATGGCTGGGATGATCTGATCTTTACTCACCTGTCGGCGCGCATTCCCGGCAAGGACCACCACTTCCTGATCAATCCCTACGGCATGCTGTTCGAGGAAATCACCGCCTCCAGCCTGGTGCGGGTGGACCAGGACGGGCGCAAGCTGGATGACAACGATTTCGACATCAACCCGGCGGGTTTCACCATCCACAGCGCCATCCATGCCGTGCGCGATGATGCTAACTGCGTGATGCATACCCACACGGTGGCGGGCGTGGCCGTGTCCGCCCAGCAGGACGGGTTGCTGGCGCTGTCGCAACAAAGCCTGTTTCCGCTGGCCAGCCTGGCCTACCACGACTACGAAGGCGTGGCCCTGCGCGAAGACGAAAAAGCCCGCCTGCAAGCGGATCTTGGGGACGCGAATTTCATGATCCTGCGTAACCATGGCCTGCTGACCGTGGGCAGCACCATCGCCGATGCGTTTCTGGGCATGTTTATTCTGCAGCGCGCCTGCGAAATCCAGATCGGTGCGCTGTCCGGCAACCGCCCGTTGACGCCCATCGACGACCGCATTGTCAGCACCATTCGCGAGCAGGCCCAGCAAGTGACCAAAGGCATGGGCGGCATGCTGGCCTGGCCCGGCCTGCTGCGCAAACTGGACCGCCTTGATCCCGGCTTTCGCGATTAAACGCGCCGCCGCTTAACGGCAAAAACGCAGCCCCCGCGTACCGAAATGAAAATGATCGGCATGCGGGGCGTTGTAGTCCGGCCCCAGCACGGTCCCGAAATAATCACACGCGGCCTCGTGCACCTCGCGCAGGAAACGCGCCTCCCGGCGGCCGCCCTCCCAGCCATCCAGCACCGTGATACGACGACCATCACGCAACTCGAACGCCGCCACGTCCAGTGCACTGGCCGTGGCATGCTCACTGCGCCGCGCATTTTCCCGGTGATAGATATTGCGGCATGAGAAGGCACCCATGTGCGTAACACCCACCACCGGCTGCCCCAGCCGCCGCTGGGCAATCGGCTGTAACGCCTGCTGCTCGTACATGATCCACGCCACCGCCAGAGGACAGTTGAGCGTAAACGGCGCGTTGAAGGCCACACTGGTGTGGTGCAAACGAACCACATTGCTGAGCGGGCAGCTCTCCACCGGGGTGTAATCCTCCAGCGGCAGGAAATGCAGCCTGTCCGATGGCACCTGCTCCAGAATGGCATGGCAATCTGCCGCTGGCGCATGCTTCAGGCGGCGCAGCTTGTTACGCGTGACCGGCGTCATGGCATGCTCCACCGCCAGCGGTGCCCAGGGATTCCAGGCGGGCGGCAACATCCGCCACGGGCGTATGGACAACACGACGATCAGCATCACCAGCAACAGCAGCAGTGCGGCGACGATCAGACGTTGAGGCCAGGTAAGGTGAGGGTGCGGAAATCTGGACAAATGAGCATCTCAAAGCGGGTCTCTCTATTCACAGACCCGCGCCAAACGGTTCTGTTCCGACGCCGCACAGGATTGATCGTAGGCCAGATCAGGGTTTTCCCATAAAATACGGCGACCATCAGCTCAGGAGCAGGAACCCTATGGGGCGCGCCTACCAGAACCGCAAAGATGCCATGGCCAAGACCTCGGACATGAAAGCCCGGGTCTACAGCCGCTATGGCCGGGAAATCTATGTCTGCGCGAAAAACGGCGGGCCGGACCCTTCTGCCAACCTGGCCCTGCGCGGGCTGATCGAGCGGGCCAAGAAGGACCAGGTGCCGGGGCATGTGATCGACAAGGCGCTCGACAAGGCCAAGGGCGGTGCCGGCGAAGACTACTCACCCGCGCGTTACGAGGGGTATGGCCCCGGCGGCTGCATGGCACTGATCGAATGCCTCACCGACAACCCGAACCGCACCTTCGGTGATGTACGCAACGCCTTCACCAAGGCCAAGTGCAAGATAGGCACCCAGGGCACCGTCAGCCATATGTTCGATCATGTGGCGATTTTCGTGTTTGCCCATGATGATGAAGATGCGGTGCTTGAGGCCCTGCTGGACGCCGAGGTCAATGTCACCGATATCGAAAACGAGGACGGCACACTCACCGTGTTCGCGCCCCACACCGACTATGCCAAGGCACGACAGGCCCTGGTAGCGGCCGTAACCGATATCGATTTTCAGGTGGACGATGTCCAGTTCATCCCGCAAAGCACGACCACGCTCAGCAACCCGGATGACCAGCTGCTGTTCGATAAATTCATGGCCATGCTGAACGACCTGGACGACGTGCAGAACGTATACCACAACGTAGAGCAGGACTGACGCAGCACCAGCTTAATGCGGCTCAGGCTGCCGACTGAAGATACCCACAATCGGCGTGCCGTGAGCGCGCATGACCGGCTCGATCTCCCGGTGCAGCGCGTGGTATCGGTAAAACGGCACCCGCGGGAACAAGTGGTGGATCGAGTGCAGGTTCTGCCCCAGCCAGAACCACTCCACCGGCTTCATCCAGGCGGGCATGATCAGGCTGTTGGTGTTGCGGTAGCGCGTGGGGTCCTGGTACGGAATATGCGGGCGGTAGGCAAACCAGTAAGCGGTAAAAAAGCCGCCCAGCAAGTAGCCCACCAGCACCACCGTCAAGGCGCCCTGCTGCCCGGCCCACAGTACGAACGCCACCCGCCAGCCCACCGACACCAGCACCTCAATGGCATAGATCACGCGCTCCTTGCGTGACGCCTGCCCCCAGTGCCGGGTGACAAAAAAGCTGTTCTGCACCCAGATAAATTTCACCACCGTCACCAGCGCCTGCCATGGGCCTTTGCCCATACCACTGACGACATAGTCCGGGTCCTTGTCGGGCTGGTTGGTATAGCGGTGATGGGTAAAGTGCTCATGGCGGTGGGAGGCATAAGGCACGGCGATAAGCGGCGCCACCAGATAACCGCACAGGTCATTCAGCCACTTCAGTTTTTCGTTGCTGCCGTTGATATTGCCATGGGCCGCCTCGTGGAGCGGCGTGTAGGAAAAATAGGTCAGCACCCCCACCAGCAGCACTGCACCCCATACCGGCAACACACCCTGGGCAAACAGCGCCAGCGTCACCACAAAAGACGCCACCACGGCGAATGCCAGTAACGCCGTGGGCCAGCATACCTGCCCCATATGCCGCTTGGCGGCCGCAATGGCCTGCTTGTTCAGCACTGCGAGGTCTTGTGAGCGATCTTCAGACATAACACGCCGTCCCGGCTGGAATCACAGACCTTCACTCTAGGTCTGCCCGACCTGCCCGGACAGGGCTGTTGTGGCCAGCTGCACGGCATTTATGGCCAGCCCCGACTGCACGCTGTTTACGTTCACGGGCGATGGTCGTGGGCCAGACCGCGGGGTAGACTCCCATGCATGCCAACCGCTGACACCCTTCTGCATCCCGTCGCCATTGCCCAGGTGATGGTCAACTTTGCTGCCCAACTGGGCGCAGACCGCGACACCTGTCTGCTCGGGACCGGGCTCACCGAAGCCGCCCTGCTGGACAGTGAGACTCTGGTGACCCGGGCCCAGGAGATGCGGTTGATCGAGAACCTGATCCTGGCGCTGCCCGACGAACCCGCGCTGGGATTCCGGCTCGGCCTGCAATACAGCTTGTCCAACTTCGGCCTGTGGGGGTTTGCCCTGCGCACCAGCCGCACGCTACGCGAAGCCGCCCACCGTGCTTTGCGTTATCTGCCGTTGAGCACCGCCTATTGCCAGATCACCCCGATCGACGACGCCGGCGGCTTCGGCGTTGTTATGGACCCGGACACCATTGCCTCCCATCTGCGCCAGTTCCTGCTGGAGCGGGATATGGCCACCGGCTTCAATCTGCTCAACGAACTCAGCCTGGCGGGCAAACTGGAGGTGACACTGGCCTTCCGCGGGCCACCGCCGGACTACGCCCAGGCGATCGCCCAGGCCTGCGCGGTCACACCGATCTACCACAGCGCCCACAATGCCATCATGGTAAGAAGCGACGACGCCGACCGCCCCCTGCCGACCTACGACGCACAGCTGGTCCGCATGCTCGACGACCAGTGCCGGCTCAGGCTGCAACGCCTGCACACCGCCAGCCTGGGGGACCAGGTGCGCCAGCACCTGCACGGCCCGCTGGGGCTGGTCGCGTCTCTGGATGAGATCGCCCGGGCTCTGTCGCTGTCGCCCCGCAGCCTGCGTCGCAAACTGGATCAGGAGGGCACCAGCTTCCGGACACTGGTGGAGGATGAGCGACGCCAGATCGCCCTGCAGTTTCTGTGCGGCAGCGACATGAAACTGGACGAGCTCGCCATTCATCTTGGCTACACCGATACCGCCAGCTTCACCCGCGCCTTCCGGCGCTGGATGGGCTGCTCACCTGGCGAGTATCGGCAGCAACAGAGCCAAGAAGGCCAATGAACCCCTAGAAGAAGGTATCCAGCCAGCCCGCTGCCTCGTTGGCCATGGGCGCGCCCAGGCTGTCTTCACCGTTGACTAGGTAATCGACGCACTGGGTCGGATCGTTGCTGTTGGCCTCGAAATCCGCGCCATCCGGCGTGCTGATCTGGAACACCGCGTTGAAGTGCTCATTGCACGGCATGGCGCCATGATTCGGTGCCATGCGGACCTTGCCCAGATCCGGGTGGAACGCCTGATAGTCCCACGCCTGATCGCGGGCCGAATCCGCATACAGCACACGCAGCACCTCATCGTCACCGAATGCAGGCGCGATATCCCACGCAGAGGCCAGCAGGTCATCGCGGGCGATCATGGCGCCGTCCAGCGTAAACGCCAGCGCACCGCCATCACCCCAGTCCACGCTCAGATCGTCGATAACGGTGTCCCACTCGGTGGGCATGGGCAGCGCCGAGGGCGGCAACGCCGTCCAGGTGACGGTGCCGTTGAGCACATAGGGGCCCGGGTGCGACAGGGTGATGTCCTTGATGCAGTAGTCATCGAAGGTCACCGAACCGGATTGCAGCGTGATGTCCCCCGGCGGCGGCTCACCGCCCTGCCCCGTACACGGCTCGCTCTGAATGAAGGCATCCTCGCCTTGCCCCCCACCGATCACGTCATCGCCCGCCACGCGGTTGATTTCCGCCATCAGCACCCGCGACACCTCCGCCATATAGGCGGTATCCGCCGCCTTCCAGACGTCGCTGTCACCCGCGCCAGCCTGATAATCAAGGGTGGCCCAGTCCTCCGGCCCCGTGTAGCTGCCGTTGAAGTCGCTCAGCAGCGCTTCCGCATGGCGAATGGGATCGCCGCCCCCGGCGCCGCCATTCCCGCCGCCAGAGCTGCCGCCGCAGCCCGTGATCGCAATGAGCGCGCCCAGCGCCAAGGTTCCCCGATAGATATTCATGATGGTCTCCCTGCTTGTCTGCCGGGCACACGCCCGGACATGGGTGTGAAGACCACCGTAAAGGGGGGATGTGGTGAGGGGCTATGACCCGGATGGGGTAGCCCGTTTATGGGAGGGAGTGATTCGGGCGCTCACAGCACACCCAAAGCTTTCAAACTGGCCATACCCAACTCAATACGCTTACCCGCATCAGATACCTGATGAATGTCCATATTCATCGCGAAGGTGAACAGCTTGCCGTCCTTCTCGACCCAGCCCACCCACCAGCCCACTCCAGGCCCAGGTGCGTTTTCCCAGCCCGTCTTGCCGTAGAGGCTCCAGCCATCACCCTGCTCCAGTAGCAGAATATCACGCACGGCTGACTGCACTTCAGCCGGTACGGGAAGCTGGTCTCGAACAAGACACGACAGGAACCCGGCCTGCTCGATGGCGCTGATTTCAAGGGGGCCGTCCAGCCAGAACCTGTCGACGCGCGAGCCGATCTCGTTGTTACCAAAATCCAGGCTGGCGACATGGTGCCGCATTCTTTCCATACCAATACGCCTTGCCAGCCCTTGGTACACAGGCACATTGGAGAGGGTGATGGCCTCCCTCAACGGCATGTCTCGTTCCCACGACTCGAAGGTTTGTGGCTGGCCGCCGTAGGGCAGCACTTCGTCCACACTCTGAACTGCTCCAACCGCAAGCCCGATGAGGCTATTGGGAATCTTGAAGGTGGAAGCCGGGACGAAGCGCTTTTCAGCTCTTGATCTGTTATAGCCTGACAGCTTTCCTGTGCTGGTATCCAGCAGCACAAAGGTGCCTGCAACATCAGCATCCAGGAACAAACGCTCAACCTGCGCATTGTCCGTCCACGCTGACGAACAACCGGCGAGCACCACGACCACAAGCCATGCAGCGAGCATACCTCGCAAAACGGTTACATTTACTCTCATTACAGGATACCGATAGTTGGCTCGCACCTCATCCCGGAAGCTGGGCTTTCTCATCTTCAATCACAGCCTGCGCCTTGGTGAAGATAACCCTCCCATCTTCACCCTTCCGCATATTGAACAGGTTCTGATAAGGAAAAAGCTTGATTTTAAGGAAAGCAACATACGCAAGCATAAAAGCGCCAACTCCCAGCTCCAGCATCACAACCGTGTCCCCTGCCTCATACTCAGAGAAGGATTGAAACAAACCCCGAATCAGGAAAAAGCCAAGCACAAGATAGCCAATTGCCGACTTCTTGTATAACAGGAAAACAATAATTCCCGGGATTAGCAGGACAAACGACATAGCCAGAAACAGCCCGGCCGGTGATATCTCCTCAAGCATTGACGGCAGGGATAAAACGCTCCCTATCACCATGAACGCATATATGAAAATGAATATCTTGTTGGCCACATCATATTTTTCGGACTCTTCCTTATCCGGATACGACGCCAGATACCGAGCCACCTTGTCCAACTTCAGGCCCTCGCTCTCAGCGCGCTCGAATATCGCCTTCTTATCTTTTCCTTCTTTCACTAACTGCTTTACGACTTTCATTTCCTTCCCCACATCAGCTGCTCCTCATTACTTGCCTTTATTCCCGTTCATATCACCCAACTTGTCAATGATCTGGTCCCGGGAAAGCCCCTGCACCTCCACCACTTTCCATTGCGATGCAGCACCGGACGTCACACGGACACTCCCTTCGGGAAGCCCGAGCACTCTTGAAAGAAGCCTTTCCGCCTCGCGGTTGGCTTTTCCCTTTTCAGGTGGCGCGGCCACCCGGACCCGGAGGGCGTCGCCCATCCAGCCAGCGATTTCCGTCCTGGATGCGCCAGGAACAACTTTGATATTCAGCTTCGTCAAGGCCCGTCCTTACTGATTTTTCTTTACAAACTCGGATTTGAGCTTCATGGGTCCTATGCCGTCTATCTTGCAATCAATATCGTGATCGCCTTCAACCAGCCGGATATTTTTCACCTTTGTTCCCACCTTGACGACCAGTGATGTGCCCTTGATCTTCAAATCCCGGATCACCGTAACAGCGTCGCCGTCGCTCAGCAGGTTACCGTTTGAATCCTTGACCACGAGTGCATCGTCGTCGTGAGCAAGCTCACTCTCATTCCATTCATGTCCACATTCGGGACAAACCCACATGCCCCTGTCTTCATAGGCGAAGCCAGAGCTACATTTCGGGCAATCCGGATGTTCACTCATTAATAGATCCTATGTTTATTAAACGGCTGACGCAGTGCGTCAGGGCACTGCAGCACCGGCACAATGGGGAGGACCGTGGAACAATTGCAAGGGCGAATCTGCCTTCAGCTAGACGCGAACGCTTCAGCCTGCTGCTGATTCACCCTTGATCTCTTAACTTCATAAGGCAGGAGCAGATTTTCCGCGAAGCAAGCCGGCGACGGAAATATCTTCGTCAAGAGAGGGCCAATGAATACCTTGCCCGCCACCAATCAGCTGAAACTCGTCTCGCTGAGACGGTGTCGCCGCAGCAAGACGCGGGAACCAGCTAAGCGGCACGGACAATGTGCGGCCGTCGGCAAGTGATACCAGCAAAGCATCATCGGTGCATCGAACGGCGGTGGCCTGCGGAGCAGGCACTTCATGCGCCAAAGAATTCATCCCATGCCTCCATGAATAGCTGTCTGTGTTGCTCTACCATCTTACCCAGCTTGTTCAGTTCCGTAGCAGAGAACCCAACACTCGTTGCCATAGTAACCGGATCCAGCCAGAATTTTGCCGCCGAACCCGCTTTCTGAATATGAATATGGCGGGGCTCATCGTTCTCATTAGAGTAAAAAAAGAACCGATATCCGCCAATACGCAAAACTGTTGGCATCAAAACCTCCTTGTACACCAGAAACACCTTGGGCCCAAGAACGCATCCATACGCCCTCATCCCCCTCAAAGAAAAATACTGAACATAAAGACAGTGCGCAACTGCACCCATAAACGATAATGAAAGTGATTCCCGTTACATGTATAGTGCGGCCCATTCACACCCACCATCACCCGGGACCCGCCATGACACGCCACTCCTTCTCAGCCCCTGCTCTCACCCCCACGCTGGCGCTGGCCCTGTTCAGCGCCGCCAGCATCAGCCAGGCGCAGCCCACGGCGCCGCAGGACGACGGGGCGCGGCTGGAGGTAGTGGAGGTGCAATCCAGCGCCGACGCCTCCGCCAGCGGGCTGAGCCGGCCCTTTGCCGGTGGTCAGGTGGCGGAAGGCGGCCAGGTGGGGGTGCTGGGCACCCAGGCGATGATGGATACGCCCTACAGCTTTATCGATTACACCGAGCTGCTGATTCAGGACCAGCAGGCCGCCAGCGTGGGCGAGGTGTTGCTCAACGATCCGGCCGTGCGGGTGGCGCGGGGCTTCGGCAATTACCAGCAGGTGTATCTGGTGCGCGGATTGCCGGTGTTCTCCGACGACATGACCTATAACGGGCTCTACGGCCTGTTGCCGCGCCAGTATCTGGCCTCTGAATTCATCGAGCGGGTGCAGGTGCTACGTGGCGCCAATACCTTCCTGAAAGGCGCCGCACCCGGCGGCAGCGGCCTGGGTGGCGCCGTGAACGTGGTGCCCAAGCGCGCCCCCAACGACGACCTGACCCAGCTCACCCTGGGCGCACGCACCGGCGTGCAGGGCCATGCGGCGGCGGATCTGGCGCGGCGTTCTGACGATGGCCGCTACGGCATTCGCGTCAACGCCGCGCGCCGCGATGGCGATACCGCCGTCGATGGGGAATCCTCCGAGCTGTCCATGGCGCATATCGGCGTGGACTTCCGCGACGGCGGCCTGCGCGTGTCCGGCGATCTGGGGTTTCAGGACCATCGTATCGAGGGCGGCCAGCCCAATATCACCATCGATTCCCCCCTGCCGATTCCCCGCACCCCGGACGCCACCACCTCCATCGGCCAATCCTGGACCTTTTCCGATGCCCGGGATCTGTTTGGCACCCTGCGCGCGGAATACGACCTGCGCGACAACGTGACCGGCTGGGCCGCCTTCGGCGCGCGCACCAGTGAAGAAGCCGGCATCTTCGCCAACCCCACAGTGAACAACGCCAACGGCGACTACACCGCCAGCCGCTTCGACAACACCCGCGAAGACACCGTGCTCACCGGCGAAGCGGGGCTGCGCGTGCGCTTCAATACCGGCGCCGTCGGCCACCAGTTCAGCGCCTCGGCCGCCAGCTTCGAGCTGCAATCGAAAAACGCCTGGGCGATGTCCGCCGCCAGTATCACCGGCAATATCTACGCCCCGGCAGACGTGCCGCCGCCCGTGCCCGACGCCTTTACCGGCGGCGACCTGAACAACCCCCTGACCACCATCAAGACCCGTGTGCACAGCCTGACCCTGGCTGACCAGATGTCGCTGCTGGACGACCGCCTGCTGATCACCCTGGGCGCCCGCTACCAGCAACTGAACGACAACAGCTACGACAACACCACTGGCGACCGCCTGAGCGACGCCAGCTACAACGACAGCGCCATCACCCCCAGCGTGGGCGTGGTTTATAAACTGACGCCCTCGCTGTCTGCTTATGCCAACTACATCGAAGGCCTGCAAAAGGGCGAACGCGCCCCGGCCCTGACCCCGGGCGGTGACAATGTCGCCAACGCTGGCGAAGCCCTGGCGCCCTACCGCACCAAACAAAGCGAAATCGGCCTGAAGTTCGAGCGCCACACCTTGGGCGGCAGCGTGTCCCTCTATCGCAGCCGCAAACCCATCGCCGCGCCGGACGACAATAATGTGTTCGCCGTGCAGGACCATCAGCACAACAGCGGTCTGGAACTGATGGCCTACGGCCTGCTCACCCCCGACCTGAGCGTGCTCGGCGGCGTCAGCTATCTGGATGCCGATGTGCGCGGCAACACCGCCATCGGCTCACCCCGCACCCAGGCCAATTTCAATATGGAATACCGCCTGCCCCAGTTCACGGATCTGGCGCTGGACGGCCGCGTGATCTACACCAGCACCCAGTTCGCCGACGCCGCCAACCAGCAGCAACTGGATTCCTGGACCCGCCTGGACCTGGGCGCCCGCTACACCCTGCCCCTGGGTAACGCCACCCTGCTGACCCTGCGCGGCCGCGTGGAGAACGTCACCGGCGAAGACTACTGGGCCTCCGCTGGCGGCTTCCCCGACGCGGGCTACCTGACCGTGGGCGCCCCGCGCACCTGGCTGCTGTCCGCCACCCTGAACTTCTGACCCACAGCACGAACGGATGCCCCATGACCCGTAACACCCTGCGCCTCTGGTCTGGCGTCCACACCTGGACCAGCCTGATCTGCACCCTGTTCATGCTGATGCTGTGCATCACCGGCCTGCCGCTGATCTTTCATGACGAGATCGACGCGCTGCTGGACACCCACGACTGGCAACCCGCCCACCCGGACGGCCCGCTGCTGTCGCTGGACGCCATGCTCGACGCCGCCCTGGCGAATCGCCCGGGCGACGTACCGCTGTTCATGAGCTTCGACATCGACCGCCCCGTGGTGAACGTGACCAGCGCCCCGACCCTGGACGCCACCGTGCGCGACATGCACTTCGCCTCGTTTGATCGCACCAGCGGCGACCTGGTGCCCGGCGAAGAAGGCTTCGACCTGATGCACTTTATTCTGGACCTGCACACCGACATGTTCCTGGGCCTGCCCGGCATGCTGTTCCTGGGTGCCATGGGCGTGTTGCTGATCCTGGCGATTATCTCCGGCGTGGTGCTGTACGCCCCCTTCATGCGCAAGCTGGACTTCGGCACCGTGCGCACCCGGCGCTCCCCGCGCGTGAAATGGCTGGATTACCACAACCTGCTCGGCATTGTGACCGTGGCCTGGCTGCTGGTGGTGGGCCTGACCGGCGTGGTGAATACCCTGAAAACCCCCATCGTCGACACCTGGCGCACCCACGCCCTGGCCGACCTTACCGCCGGCTATGACGACACCCGCGTGCCCACCCCGCAGGACATGGCCTCCCTCGACGACGCCGTGGCCCAGGCCGAAGCCGCCGCGCCCGACATGACGCTGCAGTTTGTGGCCTTCCCCGGCGGCAGCTGGTCCACCAGCTTTCATTACGCCATCTTCCTGCACGGCAATACGCCCCTGACCTCGCACATCATCACCCCCGCCCTGGTGGATGCCCGCACCGGCGCCTTTGCCGACCTGCGCGAGATGCCCTGGTACAACAAGGCGCTGTCGCTGTCTGGCCCGTTGCACTTCGGTGATTACGGCGGGCTGCCGCTGAAGATCCTGTGGGCGGTGCTGGATGTGTTCACCATCGTGGTG
>PNLU01000057.1 GCA_013823245.1 Alcanivorax sp. | reverse complement strand
GATAAGCCGTGGTCATGAATGCGCTCCCGGTGTCGAATCATCGTGATCGTTCGCCGCCGGTGCTTCGGCCGGCAACCAGTGTCGCAACACGGTTTCCAGCCGATCCAGCTGCAACGGTTTGGCAAGAAAGTCATCCATGCCCGCCGCCAGGCAGCGCGCCTGCACCCCTTCCATGGTGTTGGCCGTGATCGCCACAATCGGTACACGGCGCAACGGTGTTTGCGTCATGGCGTGCTCGGCATGTTCGCGTTCGCGAATCCGGCGGGCCACATCAAAGCCGTCCATATCCGGCATCATGCAATCCATCAGGATCAGATCAAACGTTTCCTGCTCCATCAGCGCCAGCGCGGTCTCACCTTCACTGACGCTCTTGACCTGATAGCCGAGCTTGCCGAGCATGCCACGCATCACCCGCTGGTTGACTTCATTGTCTTCCACCAGCAGCAGACGATAATTGCGGCGGCGCGCCAGATCTTCCGGCGTTTCCTTGTAGTCATCGTCTCCCGGCTGCTGTTCATCAACGCCATACAACGGCGCCAGCAGGCTATACAGACCGTAACGGTGAACCGGTTTGGTCAGCACCGGCAGCGCATGCTGCTGCACCAGCTTCTGCACCCCGGCATGGCTGCGCTCGTCCACCGTGGCCAGCAATATCACCTGCACCCCACGCAGGGCCGGGTCATCAAGCACGCTGCGGCACAGGTTCAGGGCACTCTCGCGACGATCCCGTGTATCCACCAGCAGCAGGTCGAATCCCTTCTGTTCACGCTGGCCGCTGCGCAGTGTCTGCAGCGCATGGTCATAATCGGTGGCCGCCTGACAGGCCGCCTCCAGCACATCCAGTTCTTCCACCAGCGCGCTCATCGTGCCGGAGGCCGCGCCCGCCACCAGGCAGCGCTTGTCGCGCAGGGCCCGGCGCAGCTCGCTGCGATCCCCCAGCTCCGGCTGCATCGGCAGACGCAGGGTGAACCAGAAGGTACTGCCCTGCCCCGGCGCACTCTCGACACCGATCTGCCCGGCCATGGCTTCCACCAGCCCCTTGCAGACCAGCAGCCCGAAGCCCGTGTGCCGGTTACTGAACGGATCGGCATCCGGGCCCAGGAACTCGTCCTCGAACAGGCGCCGGGCCGCCAGGGGTTCCATGCCAATGCCGTGGTCCACCACCCGCACCTGCAACAGACCGTCGCGCTCGGCATCCCCCAGGTGGTCCACCTCGATGCGGATCTCGCCCTCGTCGGAAAACTTGATGGCATTGCTGAGCAGGTTGTTGAGCACCTGCAGAAAGCGCTCCCGGTCGCCGCGCACCCGGCGTGGCAGGTGGCGGCTCATGACGCAGGTCAGCTCCAGCCCCTTGCCCTGGGCGATGTTGCCGTAGGCATCCAGCGATTGCTCGATCGCGCTGCGCAGATCGAAGAATTCGTAATCCAGCACGATGCGCCCGGTCAGTACGCGGCTGTAGTCCAGCACGTCGTCGATCAGCGACAGCAGCAGGCGACCTGATTGCGAGGCAACCTGATGATACTCGCGCTGCTCCCGGGACAGGCGCGTCTCTTCCATCAGGGCAAGCATGCCCAGCACACTGTTCATCGGCGTGCGCAGTTCATGGGCCAGCCGGTAGACCAGGCTCAGTTGCACGTCACGGGAGCGTTTTTGCGGATCCTCCTGGGGCGCTTCTGCGGCATGCCCGGGGCGGCGCTCGCGGGACAGCGCATGCCAGAAGGTGTCGTAGAGCCCGGCGAACATGCGATACAGGTAGACGGCGTAGACGGCGAGCAACAGCGCCAGAATCAGCGACTGCGCCCCGCCCACCAGCACCAGGGCGACGATACCCGGCACCAGCATCAGACCGATATAGCTCTGCCGGGTCGGCAGGGCCGCCATCCAGGCACCGGATAGCGCGGTAGTGACGCCGATGTTATATACCGCCACGGCAAAGAAATTGAAGCTGATGCCATAACGCAGGGTCACGACAGCCAGCAGTGCCCCCCAGACTATCGCATGGGCCAGCAGCCCGATGCCGAACAGCCTGCGCCAACGGGCCGGGCCTGCGGCGTACAGGCTGTCGAAGCGCAGGGCCACCAGCAGCCGGTAGGCGGTCACCAGCAGAATGGCCAGGCCGAAGCCGATCACCAGCCCTTCGTCATCAAAGTAGAGGCGACCCCAGTAGGCCACGAGCACAAAAACGGCAAGGGCCGCGAGGAGTCCGGTCACGGAGTTCCAGGCGGCCCCTTGATCAATGCGGCGGAGAACCTTGCGGTCCTTGCTTACTGGTGCGGCGGTGCGGGTCATTCAGCGCCATCTCCTTGCGATGACGCGCTAAGGTACCACTGGCCTTCGGGAGTCGCCAGCCCTCATCAGACGGCCCGATCCGCACTTTACGTTAACGTAAACTTGCGGTAGCTTCTCCACCATGAGCGAACGCAAGACTTACAGCATTGGCGAACTGGCCCGGGAACTGGATATCACCACCCGGACTATCCGCTTTTATGAGGACATGGGCCTGCTGAGCCCACAGCGGCGCGGGCAGACCCGCATCTACAGTCCGGCGGACCGGGTGCGCCTGAAGCTGATCCTGCGCGGCAAGCGGCTGGGCTTCTCCCTGGCGGAGAGCCGGGAGCTGATTGAGCTGTACCAGCCCGACGCGGACAACAACCAGGCCCAGCTGAGGGCGCTGCTGGGCAAGATCCAGGAGAAGCGCGATCAACTGGCGCGCCAGCTCCACGATATCGAAGTGATGCAGCTTGAACTCGACGAGGCGGAAACCCGTTGTCGCCATGCGATGCGCAGCGCCTCTGACACCACCACAGGATGAATGCCATGAGTCACTACCCGACCCTGAATTTTGCTCTGGATGACACCATCAACGCCCTGCGCGACAGCGTGCGTGCCTTTGCGGAAAAGGAAATTGCGCCGATTGCCGCGCAGGTGGACCGCGACAATGCCTTCCCCATGGATCTGTGGCGCAAGCTCGGCGACCTGGGCGTGCTCGGCATCACCGTGAGCGAAGAATATGGCGGCGCGGGTATGAACTATCTGGCGCATACCATCGTGATGGAGGAAATCTCCCGCGCCTCGGCGTCCATCGGTCTGTCCTACGGCGCCCACTCCAATCTGTGCGTTAACCAGATTTACCTGAACGGCAGCGCCGAGCAGAAAGCCACCTACCTGCCGAAGCTGATCACTGGTGAACACGTGGGCGCGCTGGCCATGAGCGAGCCCGGCGCGGGGTCCGACGTGGTCAGCATGAAACTGCGTGCCGAGCGCCAGGGCGATCATTATGTGCTGAACGGCAACAAGATGTGGATCACCAATGGTCCCGACGCCCACACCTATGTGATTTACGCCAAGACGGATATCCACGCCGGTCCGCGCGGCATTACCGCCTTCATCGTCGAGCGTGACACGCCCGGGTTCTCCCGCGCCCAGAAGCTCGACAAGCTCGGCATGCGTGGCTCCAACACCTGCGAACTGGTGTTCGAGGATTGCCGCGTGCCGGTCGAAAATGTGCTCGGCAAGGAAGGCGATGGCGTGCGCGTTCTGATGAGCGGCCTGGATTACGAACGCACCGTACTGGCGGGCGGCGCCGTGGGCATCATGCAAGCGGCGATGGATGTCGTGGTCCCCTACCTGCACGAACGCAAGCAGTTTGGCCAGGCCATCGGCGAGTTCCAGTTGATGCAAGGCAAGCTGGCCGACATGTACGTGACACTGAATACCAGCCGCGCGTATCTGTACACGGTGGCCCAGGCTTGCGACCGCGGCGAAACCAGCCGCAAGGATGCCGCCGGGGTCATTCTCTACTGCGCCGAGAACGCCACGAAAATGGCACTGGAATCGATTCAGTGTCTGGGCGGTAACGGGTATATCAATGACTACCCCACCGGACGCCTGCTGCGCGATGCCAAGCTGTATGAAATCGGCGCGGGCACCAGCGAGATCCGGCGCATGCTGATCGGCCGCGAACTGTTCAACGAAACCCGCTAACCGCAGTACACCGGAGCGCGCCATGCCTCGCATTCAGAGTCAGATCAATCCGGCCAGCGACGATTTCCGCCGCAACCGGGACCACAACCTGGCGTTGCGCGAAGACCTGCGCCAGAAGCTCGCCACCATTGCCCATGGAGGCGGTGAAGCGGCGGAGCAGCGCCTGCGGGAGAAAGGCAAACTGCCGGTGCGTGAACGCATTGCGCGCCTGCTGGATCCGGGCTCGCCGTTTCTGGAACTGTCTCCCCTCGCCGCCATGGACGTCTATGGTGAAGACGTGCCTGCGGCGGGCTGCGTGGGTGGCATCGGCCGCGTACACGGCGTGGAATGCGTCATCGTGGCCAACGACCCCACCGTCAAGGGCGGCAGCTACTATCCGCTGACGGTGAAGAAACACCTGCGCGCCCAGGCCGTGGCCGCAGAAAACCGCCTGCCGTGCATCTATCTGGTGGACTCGGGTGGCGCCAACCTGCCGCGCCAGGATGAAGTCTTTCCCGATCGCGAGCACTTCGGTCGTATTTTCTTCAATCAGGCCAATATGTCTGCGCGTGGCATTCCGCAGATTGCTGTGGTGCTTGGCAGTTGCACCGCCGGTGGCGCCTATGTGCCGGCCATGGCTGACGAAACCATCATGGTGAAAAATCAGGGCACCATTTTTCTGGCCGGACCGCCGCTGGTGAAAGCCGCCACCGGCGAAGAGGTCACCGCCGAGGACCTCGGCGGTGCCACCCTGCATTGCGAGAAATCCGGCGTGGCCGATCATCTGGCCGAGGATGAGCCCCATGCACTGGCCCTGGCACGCCAGGCCATCGCCCGCATCAACTGGCGCAAGCCGGAACAGGTTACGCTGGCGCCGCCTGCACCACCGGCTTTCGACCCGCAGGAGTTGTACGGGATCATTCCCGAGAATCTGCGCCAACCGATGCCAGCCCGAGAAATCATTGCCCGCATCGTCGACGGTTCCGAGTTCGATGAATTCAAGGCGCGCTACGGCAGCACGCTGGTAACTGGCTTTGCCCGCATTCATGGCTTCCCCGTGGGCATTCTGGCCAACGACGGCATTCTGTTTTCCGAATCGGCGCTCAAGGGCGCGCACTTTATCGAGCTATGCAACCAGCGCGGCATTCCGCTGATATTCCTGCAGAACATCACCGGTTTTATGGTCGGCCCGAAATACGAGGCGGAAGGCATTGCCAAGCACGGCGCCAAGATGGTCAACGCCGTAGCCTGCGCCAGCGTGCCCAAGTTCACGGTGGTGATCGGCGGCAGTTACGGTGCGGGCAACTATGGCATGTGCGGGCGCGCCTATGATCCGCGCTTCATGTTCATGTGGCCCAATGCGCGCATCAGCGTCATGGGTGGCGAGCAGGCGGCCAGCGTGCTGACCCAGGTCAAGGCGGCCTCGATGAAGAAAAAAGGCCAGCCCTGGCCCGCCGAAGAAGCGCAGTCTTTCCAGCAGGACATGGTGGCCCAGTACGACAACATGGCTCACCCCTACTATGCCAGCGCCCGCCTGTGGGACGACGGCATCATTGACCCGGCGGACACCCGTGACGTGCTCGGCCTGGCCATTTCCGCAAGCCTGAACGCGCCCATCGGGGAAACCCGTTATGGCGTGTTCCGCATGTAAGGAGCGTGTCATGGCGGTACAGCTGCATTATCACGAGGCGGTGGCACATATCACCCTGAACCGCCCGGAAAAACACAACGCGTTTGATGATCATGTCATCCGTGACCTGACCCGTGTCTTCGAGGAGGCCGGCCAGAGCGAGGCCCGCGTGATCGTACTCGCCGCAGAGGGCAAGCATTTCAGCGCCGGTGCCGATCTGGCCTGGATGCGCCGCATGGCAGACATGACCTGGGAAGAAAACCGCGCCGATGCGCGCCTGCTCGCCGCGCTGATGCGCACCATCGATCAGGCGGGCAAACCGGTGATCGCCCGGGTTCAGGGGGCGGCCTTTGGCGGTGCCCTGGGGCTCATCTGTGCGGCAGACATTGCCGTCGCCAGTGAGTCGAGCCGTTTCTGCCTGAGCGAAGTACGGCTGGGCATCCTGCCCGCTGTAATTGGTCCTTACGTGGTGCGTGCCATGGGCGCGCGCCAGGCGCAGCGCTACATGATGACCACCGAAGTCCTGCCCGCCGCCCGTGCCCTGGCGCTCGGCATTGTCCACGAAGTCGTGCCGGAAGCGGCGCTGGATGACACCGTGGCCGCACTGGTGAACCACCTGTTGCAGGGCGCCCCCCAGGCGCAATTGCGCGTGCGCGAACTGGTCAGCCGTATCACCGACGCCCCGCTGGACGATGTACTGACCGACTGGACCGCCGACCTGATTGCGGGCCTGCGCACTGCGGATGAAGGCCGCGAAGGGCTGGATGCCTTCCTGAACAAACGCGCACCGGCGTGGCAACCACGCGTTGATGGAGACGAATCATGATTCAGCGCCTGCTGATTGCCAACCGTGGTGAAATTGCCTGCCGCATCATGCGCACCTGCGCCCGGCTGGGTATTGAAACCGTCGCGGTCTATTCCGATGCCGACAGTGACCTGCCCCATGTGCGCCAGGCGGATCATGCCGTGCACCTGGGTCCGGCACCGGCGCGGGACAGCTATCTGGATATCGACAAGGTGATTGCTGCGGCACAACAGAGTGGCGCCGATGCGATTCACCCCGGCTATGGTTTTCTGTCGGAGAACCCGCGCTTCGCAGAAGCCTGCGAGGCCGCCGGTATCATCTTTGTCGGCCCGCAGGCCGATGCGATTCGACTGATGGGCGACAAGGCCGCCGCACGGCAGCATATGGCACGCCATCAGGTGCCGGTGTTGCCCGGCTTCGACGATGAAGGCGCCGATGACGCCGCGTTGAAGAAAGCCGCCGGCGAAGTAGGCTTCCCGCTGCTGATCAAGGCCGTGGCCGGTGGTGGCGGCAAGGGGATGCGTATCGTCCATGCCGCCGCCGAGTTCGATGAGGCACTGCATGCGGCGCGCCGCGAAGCACGCAATGCGTTCGCGGATGATCGTGTGCTGCTGGAGCGTTATCTGCCCCGTGCACGCCACGTGGAAGTGCAGGTCTTTGCCGATACCCATGGCAACGCCGTGCATCTGTTCGAGCGCGACTGTTCGGTGCAGCGCCGTCACCAGAAAGTCATTGAAGAAGCCCCTGCCCCCGGCGTGGACCCGGCCCTGCGAGAACGCCTGGGCGAGGCCGCCGTGCGTGCGGCGCGCTCGATCCAGTATCGCGGTGCAGGGACCGTGGAGTTTCTGCTGGCCCCGGACGGCGAATTCTTTTTCATGGAGATGAACACCCGCCTTCAGGTCGAGCACCCCGTCACTGAACTGATTACCGGCGAAGATCTGGTGGCCTGGCAGCTGGCGGTGGCGGATGGCAAACCCCTGCCCAGATCACAGAGTGCATTGCAATTCCGTGGCCATGCCATGGAAGTCCGTCTTTATGCCGAAGACCCGGCGCAGCAGTTCATGCCCTCCTCCGGACTGCTGGAGGTGTGCCATTGGCCCACCCTGCCCGGCTTGCGTATCGACACCGGATTTGTCGAGGGCAACCGCGTCAGCGACCATTACGACCCGATGCTGGCCAAGGTGATCGTCTTCGGCGAAGACCGCGAACAGGCCCGGCGACAATTGCAGCGCAGCCTGTGCGCCATTCATCTGGGTGGCATTCGCCATAACACCGGTTTCCTGGTGCAGGTGCTCAACCACCCCGCTTTTATCGCCGCAGACCTGTCCACCCGTTTTCTTGAAGAACACGATGAGTTGCTCAATACGGCACAGCAACCTGATCGCCACACCCTGCTGACAGCTGCAGCCCTGTTGTGGCGCGATCTGCGTGCCGACGATGCCGGTCGCGACCCGTGGCAGCAATTGAGTGGCTGGCAGGGCCTGCTGCCAACGCGCTTTCACGCACGTCTGGCACTCGATGGCGAAGCCGACAGCGTCATGCTGGAGATGACCGACAACGGGCACTGGCAGGCGCGTATCGGTGACACCCCCGTCAATGACACACCCGCCGCCATGCAATGGCGCAGCGCACCGGAAGGCACACGGTTTCGTCGCGGTCGACTGCGCAATGCAGACAGCGAGCGTGAATTCAGCGGTCGTGTTGAGCAGGGGCATCTGCATCTGTTCGCCCAGGGGCATAGCTGGTGCCTGACGCTGGATCCAGCCTTCGAGAGCGGCACCAGCAGTCAGCGTGGCGCGCCCTTTGCTGCGCCCATGAGCGGCACGGTGGTGGCGCTGCATGTGCAGGCCGGTGCCGCCGTCAAGGCAGGCGACGCCGTAGTGACGATGGAAGCCATGAAAATGGAGCACACGCTGCGCGCGCCCGCTGCAGGCACCGTTACCGAGCTGCCCTTCGCGGCGGGTGATACCGTCAGCGAAGGCACCTTGCTGGTTCAGTTCGAACCCGAAGCGGTGGAGTCCTGAACATGGCCGATGATCTGCTCTGGCAACCCCCGTCCTCGGCCCGCGAAACAACACGCCTCGGCCAGTTCTGGCACCAGGCGGAGGCGCATAGCGGCACGCGGTTTGCGGATTACAATGCGCTGCACCAATGGTCGCTGACCGCACCCGCCGAATTCTGGGCGCTCGTCATGCAGTTCTGCGATCTGACGGTCCAGGGTGATCTGAAGCCACACCTGAGTCTGCCGCAGGGCAACGCCACCCCCATGGCGGCGCAGCGCTGGTACCCGCAGCTTGCGCTCAACTATGCCGAGAACCTGCTGCGTCGCAATGATGACACCGTGGCCATCACCGCGATCAGCGAAGACGACCAGCGCACCACCCTGACCTTCGCACAGTTGCGTCAGCGCGCCGGTCAGGTGGCCGCCCGGTTGCTGGCTGCCGGTATTCGTCCCGGCGATCGTGTGGCGGGCTGGCTGCCGAATCGCGCCGAGGCGGTCATCGCGGCCCTGGGATGCGCCTGGGTCGGCGCTGTCTGGTCATCCTGTTCTCCTGACTTCGGTGTCAGCGGCGTGACGGACCGCTTCGGCCAGATCGCACCGCGCGTGCTGTTTGTGGTGGACGGTTATTTCTATAACGGCAAGTGGCAGGATCTGAGTGACAAGGTGGCGCAAGTGCGCGCGCAACTGTCACCGGAGCAGATCATTCAACTGTCCGGTGGCCGCCGGCGCCTGCCGGACACCCTGGACTGGGACGACTGGCTGGCCGAGTCAGGTGAAGCGCCTGACTTCCTGCGCCTGCCGTTTGATCACCCGCTGTATATCCTTTATTCCTCCGGCACCACCGGCAAGCCGAAGTGCATTGTGCACGGCGCGGGAGGCACGCTGTTGCAGCACACCAAGGAGCATGTCCTGCACGGCGACTTGCAGCAAGGCGACACGCTGTTCTACTTCACCACCTGCGGCTGGATGATGTGGAACTGGCTGGTGGGCGGTTTGCAGACCGGCGCCGGGATCGTGCTCTACGACGGTAACCCGGCCTGGCCGGACACCGGGCGACTGTTTGCGCTGTGCCAGCAGGAACGCATTACTCACTTTGGCACCAGCGCCAAGTTCATTCAGGCAGTAGAAAAAGCAGGCATCAAACCGGGCGCCCAGTATGACCTGTCAGCCCTGCGGGTGCTGATGTCCACGGGCTCACCCCTGCTGCATGAAAGTTTTGATTTCATCTACCGTGACATCAAGGCGGATGTACTGCTCAGCTCGATATCCGGCGGTACTGATATCATCTCCTGTTTTGCCCTGGGTAATCCGCTGTTGCCGGTGTATCGCGGTGAGCTGCAATGTCTGGGGCTGGGTATGGATGTGGCCGTGTTCAATGATCAGGGCCAACCGGTGGAGGGGGAAAAAGGCGAACTCGTCTGCCGCCGCCCCTTCCCGTCCATGCCGGTGGGCTTCTGGCAGGACGATGACGGCAGTCGCTATCACAAGGCCTATTTCGCCCGCTTCGACAATATCTGGGCCCACGGCGACTATGCGGAAATCCGCCGTCACCGGGGTCATTGTGGCCTGGTGATCCATGGCCGCTCCGACGCCGTGCTCAATCCAGGCGGCGTGCGTATCGGCACTGCAGAAATCTATCGTCAGGTGGAGACACTGCCCGCCATTCGCGAGAGCATCGTCGTCGGTCAGGACTGGCAGGGGGATGTTCGCGTGGTGCTGTTCGTGGTGTTACAGAGCGGCCATGCACTGGATGATGCCCTGCGCGCCGAGATACGTGCCGCGATTCGCAGTGGCGCCAGCCCGCGCCATGTGCCGGCGGTCATTCTGGAAGTGCCGGAAATTCCACGCACCGTAAGTGGCAAGATTGTTGAACTCGCGGTGCGGGAAGTGATTCACGGGCGGCCGGTCAGCAATGAAAGTGCGCTGGCCAACCCGCAGGCGCTGGCGCACTTCCGTCATCGCCCCGAGTTGGCGAGCGCTTGACAAACTATCCTTTCAGAAACAGCTCCTGCCCGCGCGCGTGAATGCCCTGCGCCACCTGCTTGGCCAGCGTCTGCACCGTCCAGTGCGGCGCGCTGGCCATGGGCTCGGGTAACAGACTCGCATCCGCCACGAACAACCCCTTGACGTCATAGACTTCACCGCGCGCGTTGGTCACCGCGTGGTAGCGATCCACGCCCATACGACAGGTACCGTGGCTGCTGAAGGAATTGATCCGTAACGAGTACATGCCGCGCACCCCGTAGGTGATCTCGTCCAGACGCGCATCCAGATCGAACACACTCGGCGCCGACAGCCGCTGGAAGGATGGCAGGTAAACTTCCTCTGCACCGGCGGCGAAAAACACCCGCGAAGCCAGTGACGCGCCGTGCTTGAGCTTCTCGAACTCGGCCCGGCTCGGGTTCCAGCTGATGACCTTGCGGCCATCGGTGTGGCTGCCCTTCCATTTCACTTCACCGCGCCCTTCATCAATGGCAAAGGCGTTCAACCCGGCCAGATGCTTGTAGCTTTTCATAAAGTTGATATGGTCCGGCCCGGCGCCCTGGTTCCCCTGGATCATCAACTGTTCCGGTTCTGCCAGTGCCGAGAAAAACATGTAGCCGTCGGTTTCAATAAACTCATCGATCTCGACACCCACCAGCGCCCCCCGGAACCCGTGCAGTTCCTCGCGAAAACGCGCCAGCACTTGCACAAATGGTTGCACCGCCAGATTCTTGCCCAGCTGGCCACTGGCATCGGGAATCTCGCTGCGTTGCAGCAGCAACGGCGTCTGGATGGCACCGCCGGCGGCCACCACCACTTCAGCATCAATGCGCAGGTCGGCGACTTTCTGCCGGGTGCGCGGATCGCGCACCACGGCTTCGACGCCATAGGCGCGGCCGTTGCGAATCAGTACCCGAGTCACTTCCGTGTCGGCCATCACCCGCGCGCCGTGGCCCACGGCCCACGGCAAGTGGGTCACCAGGGCCGACATCTTGCGATCCGACGGGCAACCCGCCAGGCAGTGGCCGGTCAGGGCGCACTGACGCACATTGCGCGACACCGGCTTCCAGCTGAAGCCCATGCGCTCGCACCCCTGGATCACCTTGTGCGCGGTGGTATTGATTTCATGGGCCTCGTTCAGATGCACATACTGTTCGCGCCCGACCTCGTCGAACAGCGGCTTGATCACCTGCGGGGCCAGATTCTTCAGACCCAGTTCTTCCGACCAGCGCCGGAACACGCTGTCCGGTGGCTGCTGCATGACACAAGCGCCGATCACGGTGGAGCCGCCGACACAGGCCCCTTCCGGGAACAGTACATCCGCCGTGCTGTTCAACTGGGCGGCCTGCTCCCGGTAAATCTCGGTCATGGTGTCGCCCAGGTGCTCGGTAAAGGCACTGCTGGGGTGATAGGGCCCGGCCTCGACCACCAGTACCTGGCGGCCAGCGCGGGCCAGTTCCCAGGCCACCATGGAGCCACCAGCGCCGGAGCCGATCACCACCACTTCGGTTTTCAGGGTAAAGCGACCGCTGATGCTGTCGTCGCGGGCCATGTCCCGGGCGGTCGTCACCGGCAGCCCGTCGCGGGGAATATTGATTGCACGCATGTCGGGTCTCCCTCTCAGGCCGTGGGCAGGGGCGCATTGCCCAGACGGCGCACACCCCAGATACCCGTGACTGGGCCGTGATAATCCAGGCCCGGCCAGGTGCGGCTGTCACGCCAGTAGTTGACGCAGACGGCGGTGTGCAGGGTGGTCATCAGACCGCGCTCGAAGAAGGTGCCGGCTTGCATGGCACGGACATAACGCAGCGCCTCCTCGTCATCCAGACGGGTAAAGCGACTGAAGCGGAAACTGGCCATCGGCCGGCGCTCGAAGATCCACAACACCATGGCCATCAGGTCGCGGGTCTGGGGCGCCATATCGCCCGCCATGTCATTGATATTGGCGACAGTGGGCACTTCACGGGTGCTGGAGGGCAAGCCGAACTGCTCTGTAGGCAGCAGGATTTCGGTCAGGCGGGTCAGAACGCGGGCTTCTTCTTCGGACAGGTGTGCGTAAACAGCTTCGCCATCCGGTGCGCGGCGGCCGCCCAGCGAGGCGCAACCGGCGGTCAGTGCCATGCCGGTCAGGGTGGCGGCGCGCAGAAAACCACGGCGGGTCAGCGGTTCAAGCCCTGCTGTAGGCAGGTTGTTGTTATTCATGGCGCTGTCTCGGGCATTGTTGTTTTTATGTAAACGCTGCCGGACAGTCTATACAAAGCTGGCGCCCGGCAAAAGAGTTGCCGGGCGCCATGTGGTGAATGGTCCTCTGGTGAATGGCCCTCAGCTCACCCGGTCAGCCACATAATTGGCCAGGGCATAGACCGTGACCTGCGGGTTCACGATCAGCGACGAGGGCAACAGGCTGGCGTCCGCCACATAGACCCCGTCAACCCCGCGCAGGCGCCCCTGTGGATCGCAGGCACTGTTGGCCGGGTCGGTGCCCATGCGGCAACTGCCCTGCGGATGGTAGGAGACCATACGCAGGTGCTGCGGCTTGTTCACCAGCTTGTCGACCTGGCCATCGATATCCGCCTCTCGGGTCACCGACAGCGCCTCGCTGGACGGCAGGAACACCTCCTCCGCCCCGGCCGCCAGGTGCATGCGCACAGCGGCCTTCAGCGACGCCATCATGGACGGGAAGTCCTTGTCGCTGAGTTGATAGTGAATGGCCTTGTGGTCCCCCTGCCAGCGGATCTCACCCACGTTATGGTCGTGGATCAGGGTGACAATGCCCGCCATGTGCGCAGCCTTCTGCATGTAGTCCACGAACGGCTTGCCGGTACCCGGCTCATTGATCATGCACAACTCGGCGATGCCGAGCCCGCCCACTTCCAGCACGAAGCCGCCGTTGTCCGGGTGCATGAACTCATCCACATAGACCCCCAGCATGGCACCACGCCAGGGATGGATAGGTTGCGGGTAGCGGGCACCGACATAGAAGGACGGATGGCAGGCAAAGTTACGCCCGACCTGGTCATTGCCCAGCCCGCTGCGTTGCAGGATCACCGGGGTCTGCACCGCGCCAGCCGCCATAATCACGCGCGGCGCCTTGACCCGGATATCGGCGATATGGCGGCCCTCGCGATCGACCACGCGACCTTCCACCCCGGTGGCACGGCCGTTCTCGCTCAGCACCCGGTCCACTCGGGTGTCACTGTGAATGCGCGCGCCATGAGCGGCCGCCCAGGGCAGGTAGGTCACCAGCATGGACTGCTTGCGCTCGGTCTTGCAGCCGGACAGGCAGTGGCCCGTCAGGGCGCATTCACGGATGTTGCGCTTGAACGGCTTCACCGACCAGCCCAGCTTGCGGGCACCTTCACTGAGCACCATGCTGTGCCGGGCAATCTCGTGCGGGCGATTCTCCTGAATCGACAGGTTGCGCTCCACGCGCTCGAAGTACGGCGCCATGCTCTCGGAGGTAAAGTCCGTCAGCCCGTAATCACTGTGCCATTCCTCGAAAATGAAATCCGGGGTGCGGAACGACACACACCCGTTGACCACCGTGGAGCCGCCGACACAGCGCCCTTGCAATACCAGCAGATCGCCGTCGGTGTTGGCCTGGGCACCGTGGTCTTCGTACAGCGTTTCCAGGCTCTCGGTGAAATCTTCGGTAAAGTCCCTTGACGGCACATAGGGGCCGGCTTCCAGAACCAGTACATCGAGGCCACGCCGGGCCAGTTCATAGGCGCTGACCGCCCCACCCGCGCCGGAACCGATGATCACCACGTCCGCACTCAGCTCCAGCCGGTCGCCCGTGACATCACTGGCCTGCACGACCTTCAACCCTTCACGGGGCATTTCGGCGCTATCGATCTCGATACGGTTGCTGGTAGTGCTCATGTACGGTTCTCCACAGTCTGCGGCAACGCAGATTCATCAGGCAGGGGTGCGTTGCCCAGATAGGCGATTCCCCAGCGGTCAGACACCGGACCGTCGAACTCCACCGGCGGCCAGGTTTTCGGATCGCGCCAGTAGCTCACATAAACGAACTGCTTGATCACGGCATTGAGGGTGCGCTGGATGACATGGCCCCGGGACCAGCGATCGAAATAGGCCACGGCTGCGTTATCGTCCAGATCCACAAAACGGCGCCCGTGCCAGCCGGACACCACCGCCGCGTTATCGAACAGCGCCAGCCCGGCGGACACATCCTTGCGCAGATGGGCGGGCAACAGGCCCATCATGGCGTCGATATGAGCGAGCACCGGCACCTCGGAGAGTGGCGTCAGTGGCGTACCGGCCACCGGCAACAGCACCTCGGTGGCACGCCGGAACAGGTGATATTCACCGTGGCTCAGATGCCGGATGGTATCGGGCACCGCCATGCCGTCCACGGGCGAACGCCGCAACACCGCAAAGGTCCCGCCGGCCAGCACGGCAAGGCCGGCGCTGCCCAGCAACGCAGTCTTGAGAAAACGGCGACGCGACAACGCCGCCATGGGCGCAGCCGCCTGATGGGCGGCGGCGCGATCGGATTCGGGGGACGAGGTCATGGTTCCTGCTCCAGCCTGTGACGCATTGGTCATCGTCGCATGACATTACCCAAGGCCGGGGGACGAAACAAGATGTTTACCTGCACACCCTCACTTGACCGGAGAGTGCATTCAGGTGAAGGCAGAAACGACAACGCCGGCGGTTGCCGGCGTTGTGTTGTTCAACTGTCCACAAGCGCGTTAGCGGCGGGTCATGTCCAGCGTCTTGGTCAGTGCCGCCACGGCAGAGCCGATATCGCTCAGCTCGGCGGGCAGGATCATGGTGTTGTTGGTCTGGGCCAGTTTGCCGAACTCACGGACATACTGCTCGGCCACACGCAGCGACACCGCGTCCTTGCCGCCCTCGTTCTGGATAGCCGCGGCGACCCGCTCCAGACCGCGTGCCGTCGCCTCGGCAATCAGCTCGATCTCCTTGGCCTTACCCTCGGCTTCGTTGATCTGTTTCTGCTTCTCGGCTTCGGACAAGTTGATGGTTTCCTGCTTCTGACCTTCGGAAACGTTGATCTTCGACTGACGTTCACCCTCGGACTGGGCGACCACCGCGCGACGCTCCCGCTCGGCACGCATCTGCTTCTCCAGCGCATCCAGAATGGTGGCTGGCAGCTCGATATCGGCGATCTCGTAACGCATCACCTTGACGCCCCAGGGTTTGGCCGCCTCGTCCAGCGCCTCGACCACCTGCGAGTTGATCGTCTCCCGCTCCTCGAAGGTCTTGTCCAGATCGATCTTGCCCACCACCGAACGCAAGGTGGTCTGCGCCAGCTGCATGGCCGCATAACGGTAGTCGTTGATGCCGTAGCTGGCCTGCTTGGGATCGATCACCTGCAGGTAGATCACACCGTTGACCACGACCTGGATGTTGTCCTTGGTGACACAGGACTGACGCGGTACATCAATCGCCTCTTCCTTGAGGGTGTGGCGGTAAGCCACCTTGTCGATAAACGGAATCAGCAGGTGAAACCCTGCGTCCAGCGTGGTGGCATATTTGCCCAGCCGTTCCACAACATAGGATGAACGCTGCGGTACGATACGCGCGGTCTTGACGATTGCCGTGACAATGAATGCCAGAAACAGAAGCGCCAGAATGGTCGCTATTTCCATGTAAAACTCTCCCGATTGAGTGGTCGTTAAGGTCTTTACGGTTGCGTCGTCGAAACGCGCAGCAGGATGCCACGGTTACCGACGACCCAGGCAACCTGGCCAGCCTGCAGCGGCTCGGAGGATTCGGCATCCCACTTGGCGCCGTTGAGTTGGACCTGCCCTGCCCCGGCAACAAAATCCGTCAGCACCGTGACACGAGCGCCGATATGCCCACCGGCCATGTCGCCACCAGAGCGGTCGCTGACGTTGCCCTTGAACCAGCGCTGGAAGCGCCGCCGCAAGGCAAACAGGGCACCCAGACTGACCAGGCTGAACAGCAGCAACTGTATGGGCAACGTCTCGATGACACCCAGCAGCGTCAGCACACCAACCACCAGAGCACCGATACCGAAAAAGATGGCGATGATTCCCGTGGCGAAAAACTCGGAAATGATCAGCAGGAGGCCGAGAATCAGCCAGAAGGCGTATCCTGAAAACATGTCTGTCTATCCCTGTATACCCCGTAACCAGAGGCGCATGATAACCGATTGCGCCCTGCTTAAGGGGAAAAAAGACCGGCGAAAAAAAACCCGGCCAGAGCCGGGTTTTTTTCGTGACCGGGTTATCAGATCTTGCCTTCCAACTCGGGCACCGCTTCGAACAGGTCTGCCACCAGGCCATAATCTGCCACCTGGAAGATCGGGGCTTCTTCGTCCTTGTTGATGGCCACGATGACCTTGGAGTCTTTCATGCCGGCCAGATGCTGGATGGCGCCGGAGATACCGACGGCCACGTACAGCTCGGGGGCAACGATCTTGCCGGTCTGACCGACCTGCATGTCGTTGGGCACGAAGCCCGCATCGACGGCCGCACGGGAAGCACCGACGGCAGCACCCAGCTTGTCAGCCACCTTGTACAGCATCTCGAAGTTGTCACCGTTCTGCATGCCACGGCCACCGGAGATCACGATCTTGGCAGCGGTCAGCTCCGGACGGTCGGACTTGGCCAGTTCTTCGCCCACGAAGCTGGACACACCAGCATCCTTGGCCACGTCGATGCTCTCGACGCTGGCGGAACCGCCTTCAGCCGCTACCGCATCAAAGGAGGTACCGCGCACGGTGATCACCTTGATGCTGTCGCTGCTCTGCACGGTGGCAATCGCGTTGCCCGCATAAATCGGGCGCTTGAAGGTGTCGGCGGACTCAACCGAAGAAATCTCGGAGATCATGCCGACATCCAGCAGGGCCGCGACACGCGGGGCAAAGTTCTTGCCCGTGGTGGTGGCCGGCGCCAGGATGTGGCCGTAGTCCTTGCCCACTTCAGCCACCAGATCAGCGACGTTCTCAGCCAGCTGGTGACCGTAGGCGGCGTT